>JADFWI010000259.1 GCA_015222985.1 Pseudomonadota bacterium
GATATGTTCTCCCAGCACATAGATTTCACTGCCTGGACCAACAAAATCGGCAACCGCGATCTTTCCTGCAGGATGCCCTTGCGTGGAAGTTACAAGTTTTTCAGCCAGCTCATTGATTCCCTGACGGAGGTACAAGGCATCGGAATAGGAGCCTTCAGATGGAACAGCAGTTTGAGTTCCAGTAGTAGTTGGCGCGCAGCCTGAAGTCAGCCACAGAATAAGAAAAAATGCAAAAAAGATATGTGTTCTGTTCATCTCCCCTCCCCAACATCAGAAAAGTGCTATTGAATTTTTCTATGGCTTTTATATACATAATTGCAGCAAAGTGTTCAATTGCCCATACCGTATTCTATAGACGCTGAGCGGGTGATTTTCTTCAAGGGACTTTTTGTGAGCAATGAATAAAAAAACACCGCATGTGATGAATTTGAATAATATTGGAGCGATTGCGTCTGATAATAAGTAGGAGGTTTTGGGGGAATGGGAAAAGGTAGATGTTTTGTTTCTGTTTTTGCATTTTTTATGATTCTAATTCTTTCCGGGTTTGTTTGTATGAGTGCCAGGTCCGCTACTGCCGACACCCGGGGCATCGACGTGGTATTTCACGGTCCGGGGTCAGGGTCAAAAGCCGGCGCCGGCAGCGTGCCACTCTACGACCGGATGACCGCTGTGGTTATAGGCGTAGACCGGTACCAGAATTTACTTGCCAAAGATTTTCTGAAATATGCGGTTCGTGATGCCAAGGGCGTGGCCTCTGTCCTTAACAAGCACTATCCCTTTAAGAAGGTTATTACCCTTTACAATGAACAGGCCACCAGGGATATGATCATCAAGGTCCTTCAGGGGGATCTTTCCAGAACCGGCCCTGAGGATGCCGTGTTGATCTACTTTGCCGGCCACGGAATTACCCGATCCACGGCCCAAGGGGATCTTGGGTATCTCGTACCCTACGACGGGTCTCTCAAGATGGATGAAATGTACAAAAACATTTCCATGCAGCAGATCAAGGCCGACGTCTGTCCCCTTATTCCAGCCAAGCACGTCCTTATTGTGGCCGACGCCTGTTTCGGCGGTCTCCTGCTTGCCACCAGGTCTATAGGGATTGAGCCTTCTCACAAGACCGCCTATCTCAGGGAGATCACTCGGGAGCCTGTGCGCCAGATTATCACCGCCGGCAGCAAGGACCAGGAGGTCCTCGACGGCGGAATCGGCGGTCATTCGGTCTTCACAGGCCGTCTGATAGCCGCGCTTGAAGACGTGCAGGACTTTATTTCCACAAGGGAGCTTGGCCTCAGGCTCCAGCAGCAGGTCTATGGCGACGCCGCGGCCAGAGGCCATACGCAAAAGCCCATGGTTGGCGAGATTTACGGTACCGGTGACTTCGTTTTTGTGCCCGACACGGCCAAACGGCAGGCACAGGCCGAGGATCAGGTAGACAAGATCGAGTCCGAACTGGCGGAACTTGAAAGGCTCAAGAAATCGGCTGTGGTCAGGAAGGAGGAGGCCAGGTTGCGTGAGCTTGAACGGCAGAGGCTTTTAAAGGAAGCGGCTCTAAAACATGCAAAAATCAGAGAAGAGGCAGCCTTGCAAGAGGCAGAGCTTCAGCAAAAGGCCCGTGATGACGCATTCCGTGACGCCGAAAAACAGAAACGCAGGGAAAAGGAACGCCGGGAACGACTCGCCTACCTCAAGCTCCAGGCTGAAAAGCTCCGCATGGAGGTAGGCAGTCCTGCAAAGGCCATGGGGCTTAAGGAGGCAGCAGCCGAGGTAAAGAAGATCAATGCGGCGGTCTCGGCGCTTGAGGCCGATTTCAAGACTGAGCTTGAGCGGCAGCTTCAGCCGGTGAGGGAATATTACAGGCCCAAACTGGCCGAGGCCGAAAACATCCCACCAAGGGACACCATGTTTGAGACCGAGACGGACTATAAGGCAAGAGTGAATCAGAGTACGGAACTGATCAGGAAATTACAGGAGGAACTTTCCCAAAAGGAGGAAGGCATAAAGGCCCAGTTGGAAACCGGGCTTACCGCCCAGAAAAGCCCACTTCTTGAGCAGAGGAAAAAGATCATCGAGCAAGAATTTCCTCTTGGGCCGGGGGATGTTGAGTTTAAGCTTGTGAATTATGATCCTGAAAGGGAAGTATTTTCAATTTATATGAATAACAAAGAATCAAGGCAGGAATTTTCATTTGCTGGAATTCTTCCTGTGCCGAAGGCCAATGCCAGGGAATACTGGCAAAATCCAGATCTACTTGTCCCTGGTCTGGTCCTTAGTGTTGATAAGCACGGAATGGTTCGACCGCGGAAGGCTGCATTTCGCAGACCGGAAGGCAAAGAATATCTTGTTCAAGATCTAGAAAAGAGCGCGGAACCAATTGCACAAAAGACAGGCGAAAGGGTGCAACAGAATGAGGTGTTGAGGCTGTATTGTGCTGAGATTTGGGCCAGGGTCCAGAACCACTGGGTTCTTCCTGAGCAACTACTTAACAAGACCGGTCTGACATCCATTGTGGTGGTTCGAATTGCGCAGGACGGAAAGGTACTCAAGGCCAGGTATGAAAACAAGTCAGGTCATGCCCTGTTTGACCAGTCGGCCATGAGAGCAGTACAAAAGGCAAGCCCTTTCCCTCCATTGCCTCTGGCTTTGAGACCCGGTCCGCTGGAAATAGGAATCAGGTTCAAACCGGGTGAAGTGGGGTTATAGTTA
>JADFWI010000260.1 GCA_015222985.1 Pseudomonadota bacterium
AGGCGCTTGTATCCGGAAAAAGATCTTGGAGAAATCCTGCCGTTAACCAAAATAGTGGGGATCTGCCGCCTCTTCATCTCATACAGGAAGTTCGGCCAGATGTCTGATTCAACGAGAAAAAACAAGGAAGGAGTTACATTCCGAATTGCCTTCCTTACAGACCAGAGAAAATCGTAAGGAAAAAAGAAAATTGAATCAACATCACTTACCAACAGCCTTTTTGCCATCTCATGACCGGTAAGAGTTGAAACCGAAAGAACGAGGGGACGATTGTAATAAGTCTTTCTAAGCCCTTTTACTAAGGGAACAGAGGCCAAAACCTCGCCTACGGAAAGGGCATGAACCCAGACCGGCCTTCTCGCAGACGTCCTGACGAGGGATTGTATCCCCAAACGTCTCAAAACTGTCTTTTTTCTCTTCTCAGAGGTCAGGACCTTTACAAAGATCAGGGGAGAGGCCAATATAATGCCTAACAAAAACAAAATGTTATATGCAAGAATCAGGGCTTGATCCTTCCTGGCGGCATAGCCGCCTTATATAAAATTGCAAAGCGATTTTATTGATTGTTATCTTCAAACTGCAGTTCATAAAGCTTGTGATACTCGCCTTGGAGGGCGAAGAGGTCTTCATGCGTTCCCTCCTCGACAATCCTGCCGCCCACAACTACGACGATCCGATCAGCATGGCGGATCGTGGAAAGCCTGTGGGCAATGACAAAGGTTGTTCGACCCTTCATGAGGTTCTCAAGGGCCCCCTGAACCGCCTGTTCAGACTCCGTGTCCAGTGAGGACGTTGCCTCATCCAGGATCAGTATGGGAGCGTCTTTCAAAAGCGCACGGGCAATACAAATACGCTGCTTCTCCCCGCCGGAAAGCCTCACCCCGCTCTCGCCAACAATGGTGTCAAACTTTTCCGGGAAACCTTGAATAAAATCATAGGCATAGGCGGCCTTGGCCGCTGCAATGATGTCGGACTCTGCTGCGTCAACGTTGCCATAAGCAATATTGTTCCGAATAGTATCATTAAAAAGAATGGGGTCTTGAGTCACGATTCCAATCTGGCTGCGAAGTGAGGCAATGGTCACATCCCGGACATCATGCTCATCAACTAAGATGGCCCCTTCGGTGACATCATAGAAGCGAGGAATCAGGCTTACCAGGGTGGTCTTTCCTCCTCCGCTCATGCCTACCAGTGCTATGACCCTGCCGCTTTTGACTTCCAGATTGATGTTTCTTAAGACCATTTGGTCTTCATACTTGAAGGACACATTCCTGAAAAGTACCGCAGGATGTCCTGACTCAAGCGCCACTGCGTCTGGCCTGTCTATGATTTCCGATTCGGTGTCGAGAATGTCAAAGATTCGAACAGCTGCAGCCCTGCCTTCCTGTACGGTATTGTTCAAAGGGCTGAGCTTTCTGATAGGGTCGTACAACATCATCACCGCAGTGATAAAGGAGAAAAAGGTGCCGGGTGTCGAAACCCCTGTGACGACCCCGTGGCCGCCATAAAAAACAACAGAAGCAATACCCACTCCACCCAGCAGCGCCATGACAGGTGAAGAAACACATCGGACTGCCACGGCTTTCATTTCATAGGTGAACAACGCCAGGGTCTTTTCAAAAAAACGTCTGTTCTCATAAGGCTCCATCCCAAAGGCCTTTACGATCTCGTTGCCCGTAAAGGTTTCATAAAGCAGAGAACTCATGCCGGCTACACTTTCCTGACACCGGGTACTCAGTTTCCGCATCCGTCTTCCAAACTTGACAATGGGAATAGTAGCAAAAGGAAGGACCACTATGGCAATCAGGGCCAGCTTCCAGTCTTGGTAGAAAATCAGTCCGAGCAAGAAGACAATGGTGAAGAACTCCTTTATCACGGCCGTAATGGCATGGGACACCATCTCCTTAAGAATACTGACGTCGTTCATAATCCTTGCCATCAAGACACCCGTCTCCTGTTTGTGGAAAAAGGATAAGGGTAACATCTGGATGTGACTATAAAGCTCGTCGCGGAGTCGTTTAATAATGCTGAGCCCCACATAGTTCATGAGATATCCCTGCCCAAATTCGCAGCTTCCTTTCATCACGAAAAGCAAGACAATAACAAAGGGAAGGAGTTTCAACTTGGTCATGTCCTTTTCCATGAAGATCTCATCCACCACGGGTTTTATCGTATAGGCCATTGCAGCAGTGAGGCTTGCCACCAATATCATGCATCCCATTGCCAAGAGCAGACGAAGCCAATGCGGTTTTACAAGCGCCAAAATCCGATGATATATCATTGACAAATCTGAGTGGTTTCCTTTTTTCACAGCTAGTCTATCCTATGACCATAGTAACCGTCCGCTGTCCTTGTAATCCTGTTGAGTTCATCTTCGAGCCTAACCCGATAATGTTCTCTAGCCTCTGAGTCGAGTTTCAACGGAACGTAAATTGACGTTCCATAAATAACCCGGCTTTTGTTGAATGGATAGGGCAGGATAAAGCGGTCCCAACTGGCAAACACCTTCAATCTCTTAGCGCTGTAACTTACGGGCACAATGGGGTATCCTGTTTTTTGAGCCAGCGCTATGACTCCGGGCTGGACCTTGAACCGCGGCCCCCTTGGGCCATCCGGAATCATACCTCCGGGACGAATCTCTTCCTTAAGAACCTTGACTAACCTTACCAGCGCTCGAACGGCATTTCGTGAAGTAGAACCGCGGATCGTCTCCTGGCCCTGGCGATGAAGTATCTGAGCAATGATCTCCCCGTCTTCTGACCTGCTGACAAGTGCGACTCCACCCCAACCCTTGAAAATGTGAGAGATCATCAATATCCTGGAATGCCAAAAGGCCAAGATGAATTTTCCGGACTCGATGTTTCCCCTGACATTCTCAAAACCAATAACCTGAATCCGCGTAGTACTGCAAATCAGATCGACCAAGCCCTTGCCAAGCCAGCCAACCAGCCACCACTTCAGTCCAACCCTTTGATCTGATTGGTTAATCATACGGCAACAGCTTAGGGCTTGAAAGTAGACTCATCGCAACCTTTGCAGCCCGCTTCGAGGCGCCTGGAGCGCCCAAAAGCTGCGTAACGCAGCCCAGTTCACGCCGCATCTCAGCAAGGGCGCTGTCATCACTGAGCAGATTCAAGGCCTTACGAGCAATCTTTTCGACTGATACCTGATGTTGAATAAGTTCGGGAACTATCGATTTTCCAGCTACCAAATTCGCCAAACCAATATGTTTAACGTGTATCAGGCACTTTCCAAGCCAGTAACTCAGCCCCGAGACTTTGTACACGATGATCATGGGCGTACCTGCTATAGCCGCCTCCAACGTTACGGTCCCGGAAGCTGTTATGAGCAATGTGGCCTCTTCCAATACGTCTCGAAGCCTATCAGAAAGGACTAGAATCCTGGCAGCCCCATTCCTGGCTATGGTTTCCACCAAGGACCTATCTACCGAAGATGCCACAGGTATGGCAAACTGGATATCCGGGATTTGTTCCGACACAACATCTGCCACCTGTACCATAGTAGGAAGGAGGCGCATAACCTCTTCGTTTCGGCTACCTGGCAACAGCCCTATTAGCCGGCCGCTGCCCCCAAGATTCTGCTTTTTCTCCCCGGCCATCCTTGATGACATACTGTCCAGCAAAGGATGCCCAACAAAAGTCACAGGGACGTGCCATCTCTTGTAAAAATCCACCTCAAAAGGGAAGATCACCACCATGTGATCGACTACCTTCTTGATCTTTTTCACCCTGCCTGTGCGCCATGCCCATATCTGGGGACTAATGTAGTACAGAACAGGAACGCCCATCTTTCTGGCCATCGTGGCAACACGCAGGTTAAAATCCGGAAAATCGATTACAATGAGAAGATCAGGGCGGATGCCTTTCAGGTCTTCCTTTGCAATCCTGAGGGCGCTCAGAAGAACCCTGAGCTTTAGCAGAGCCTCGGAAACCCCGACGACAGCCATTTGCGCATTGTCAACCCTTATGCGAACCCCTGCTTGCCGAAGGGCGCTGCCACCTATGCCGAAGAACTCAAGCCTGGGGTTGAGTCTCTGCATTTCCTTCACTAGACGTGCACCGTGCATGTCACCGGAGGCTTCCCCGGCGACAATCATGATTTTTCGTTTTCCGTCCATGTGAAATAACACTCAAGGGTTGTAGCTTCGAGGATTGTTCTGAGGCTCGGTCCGCGGTAAATGCTTTGAAAAAATGACGCAACCGATAGACGAGGCACGAACAGCAGCTAGTTTCATCAGGGCTCTGCCAAGATCTTCCTGCTACTTTCCTCAATCTGCTCAATGACGCCCAAGGCGACACACAGAGCATTTCGCCCATCACGCGCTGAAACCAGTGGAGCCTGTCGACTCTTCACTGACTCTACAAATGCCCCCAGCTCAGACTGTAAAGAATCGGCTTTTTCAAAGCATGATCGTTCCATGGACATCCCGGGAATCGGCAGGCCTGCCCCCTGACCATCCTTGCGGATAATCGTAATACTTGAGCCCGCATAATCCACGGAGGCGTAAGTGTCCTTCTGAAAAATCCGTATTTTTCGCATGTTTTTCATCGAAATACGGCTGGCAGTCACGTTGGCAACACAACCGTTTTCAAAAACCAAGCGAGCGTTTGCAATGTCCACACATGAAGACACGACCGGAACGCCAGCCGCTTGAATGCTCTTGAGTTCGGACTTGACAAGATTCAGTATTATATCGATGTCATGGATCATCAAATCCAAAACAACGTCCACTTCGGTTCCCCGTTCATTAAAAAGACTCAAACGGTGGGACTCTATGAACAAGGGCCTGCTTACGACGTTCCTTAAGGATACGACTGCTGGATTGAATCGCTCAAGGTGCCCGACCTGGATGATTGAACCACGCGAATCTGCCATTTCTATCAGAGCATCCGCTTCTTCAAGGGTTTCTGCTATGGGCTTTTCAACCAAAATATCCACATTATTTTCCAGGAAATCACGGCTAATTACAAAATGAAGCGGCGTAGGCACAACCACGCTCACTGCATCAACCTTGCCCATAAGATCCCGGTAATCAGCAAACGACTCGGTTTCAAGCCGTTTTGCAACGCTTTCGGCCCTTTCGGAAACGACGTCCGCCACCCCCACTAGCTTGACGTCCTTCATGCGGGCATATTTCTCGGCATGAAACTTGCCCAGATATCCGACTCCTATCACGCCTACACGTATTGGTTTCATGACTTACTCAGATTATCCTTTTCTATATCCTATAGAGCTATAATGGCGATTCCGCACTGATCGGCAAGCGCCACCATCTCTTCCGCATCAAAAACCACGGTCTTCGCTGCCTCAACAGCCAATACAGAAGCGCCGACATCACTCATGATCTGAACAGTCTTGACACCCACGGCAGGCATGTCAAATCTCATATCCTGGTTGGGCTTGCTCGCTTTCACAACTACCGTTTTTTCCCGTCCCAACTGCCCTCCTCGCCGTATAGTGGCATCCGTACCGTCAATCGCTTCAACCGCCATCACCGACCCGTCGCGAACCACCACAGTTTGGCCAATATCTAACTTGCCAATCTCTTTGACTATGCTCCATCCGAAACGCACATCTGCCATTTCAGACCTGGATGGTTTTCTCTGTGTCCAGCATCCGGTCCATGCCAAGAGTTCCGGGAGCAAAAAAGTGGCAGCGCGGATAACAATCCCTTCTTTTTCCAACTCTCCGGCAAAGGCTCGCAGGATGCCATCATCCTGTGTGTGATTCACGGTGGCCAGAACCTTCAGGGCCCTTAGGTCTGGCCTGACATCTGAAAACATCCTGGTCTTTGTTATTGCCCCCGCCATTGCCGCATCCTTCACGCCATGACTGTTAAAGAAGGCAATAAGGGATTTCAGTTGCCCTAACTTGATCCACTTTATCGCCTCAACAAAGGTCTCCAATCGAGGCTCTGTTTCTCCAGCATGGGCAACGGCGTATACCTGCAAACCCTTTTCCCTGGCCGCCTTTGAAAAAATAATGGGGAACTGTCCGCTCCCCGCAATGAGTCCCACACGTTTCATAGTAGTCATTGGTAACTGACCATTAGTTATTCGTTTCTAAAATCATACCGGATTCCTCATAGAGAACACCTAACCAGGCAGAACAAATGCCTAAAGTGCCTAAAATGAGCTAAAATGCCTAAAGTTAAGGATAAAAACCGCCTCTGCAGTTCCCCTTTCTTGCCCAGCATCAAATATCCAGAAACCACGATAAAGTATCAAGCTCTCAGTATCAACCATCCGGTATCTGGCATCAGTCATCCTCTATCCGGCATCCGGTAACTGACCAACCTTACCTCGTTATCCCCCGTTGAGAAGACTTGATGAACTCTATTAATGCAACAACCTCCGGAATTTGATCGACCTCTGCAACGACCCTCTCCATTGCTTCGTTCAGGGTCAACCCCAGGCGGAACAGAATGCGGTAGGCCCTTTTCAGGGCCCGAATCTTCTCCGCTTCAAAATGATGCCGCTTCAGCCCTACGATATTCATTCCGTGAAGTTTCGCTCGTGGCGAGCCTGAGGCAAGCACGTAGGGCGGGATATCTTTTGTCACACCGCTGACACCCCCAACAAAGGCATAATCTCCAATCCGCACAAACTGATGGACAGCAACAAAAGCGCCCAGGGTTGCAAAGTCCCCCACCTGAATGTGGCCACCCAGGCTTGCGGCATTGGCAAAAATTACCTTACGGCCCGTGGAACAGTCATGGGCTATGTGGGTATAGGCCATCAAGAAATTCTCTTCCCCAATTTCAGTGATTCCCCCGCCGAACTCGGTTCCCCTGTGAATTGTCACGAATTCTCGGACAATCGTTCCGCGACCGATTTTTACGAATGTCTTTTCCCCTTTGTACCTTACGGCCTGAGGCACGGCGCCAATTGCTGCGTGTTGAAATATCTTACAATTCTGTCCAATGGTCGTGTACCGGTCAATCGTCACATGGGAGCCGATTGTGGCGCCCGCATGTATCTGGACATCACCGGCGATGACAGAATAGGGCCCGATTTCAACATCGGCATCTATCTCGGCACTCGGATCAACCACGGCCGTGGCATGTATCATGAGTTTTCTCCTATCATGGCCATCACTTCTGCCTCCGCAACGAGCGTGCCGTCCACAGTAGCCTTGCCGGACATTCTGGAAACATTGCCGCGTCTCTTGGTCCAAACTATCTCAATGACGAGTTGGTCTCCCGGAACGACCGGTTTTCTGAAACGCGCCTTGTCAATGCCCATAAAATAGATGCCACCTTTCCTCTTATCCTCCGGAAGCGAAGCGTACACAAGGACACCGCCTGCCTGCGCCATGGCCTCAACAATGAGCACGCCTGGCATAACAGGGGTCCCCGGAAAGTGGCCCTGGAAAAACGGTTCATTCATGGTCACGTTCTTGAGTACAACGATACGTTTGTCTGGCTCTATCTCTATGACCCGATCAACCAGAATAAACGGGTATCTGTGGGGCAACAACCCCATAATTTCTTCAATGTCATATACCGTTTCCATATGTCATTCCTTTAGGCACTTCCTATGATTCCTCCAGTTCCTCAATTCGCCTTTCCAGCTCTCTTATCTTCTTTTTCATATCCGGTAGCTTTGTAATGATATTCGATGTCTTCAACCACAACCGATGAGGCATGCTCGGACTGCCGGAAACAATCACACCGTCAGGTATCGATTTGCCGACCCCCGATTGCGCCCCCACAGTCACACGGTTTCCAATGGTGAGATGTTGCGCCACCCCGGCCTGCCCAGCAAGGATCGCGTGGTCTCCAATCGTCACACTGCCTGAAATGCCAACTTGCGCAACAAGCACCGTATCCTCGCCCACGACAACATTGTGTGCAATATGGACGAGGTTATCAGTCTTTACGCCCCGTTTGATCCATGTCCGCCCAAAGGTGGCCCGGTCGATGGTATTGCAGGCCCCAATCTCAACATCATCATCAATGCGAACGATACCCGTTTGAGGAATCTTATAGTACTTGTCGCCATCATACGCAAACCCAAAGCCGTCGCTTCCGATTACAGAACCCGCATGGATGATCACCCTGTTGCCGATTTGACAGCCTTTCAGAATGGACACATTGGGATTGACAACTACATCATTTCCCATCTCCACGCTGCTGCCAATTACGACTCCAGGATACAAAGTGACGCGATCACCCAGGGTCACATCGTCTCCAATGAATACACCCGGATATGCTGAGATTTCCTTGCCGCACCTGAAGTTTTTGCCCACACTGGCCTGATGGCTGATTCCAATCCCGGATTGAGGAAGCGGGTGGAACAAGCTCGAAACCTTTGCCAAGGCCAAATAGGGGTTTTCAACCCGCACAAGGATCTTATTAGCCTCGTGAATCTCCAACGGAACAATTACTGCGCTGGCCCTGGTTTCATCAATCCGTTTCTTGTAATCCGCGGATGCGGCAAAACTAATATCATCCGGACCGGCTTCGTCAAACCCTGCAACACCGCGAATGATGCAATCACCGGGGCCCACGAGTTCCCCCTCGACCAGATCAGCAATCTTCCGGACAGGCAGTTCCATTCTTCGTCACTCGTTATTTGTGTACGTTCTCAAGTGCCACCCTATTCCTTCTTCGATTCTGAAGTTGGCTTCTTCTCTTTTTCACGTTTCGCATCCAGGGCATTATACTCCTCTATAACCTTATCCGAAATGTCAATGGCATTGGGCGCATAGACAACACCTCCCAGCCGGTGTTCAAGAATCAGCAGGTAGCCCCCTTGCTTTCCTATGTCTTCAACAATCTGAAAAACGTCTTTTTTGATCCGACTGGAAAGCTTAAGGTTCAGTTCTTTCAATATGTCCAGATACCGTTTTCGGAGGGATCTTAAGTCGTTCATTTTGATCCGCAGCCTCCGCTCTTTCTCCTCACGGGCCTCTTGGCTCATAACCAAAGCCTTCTGCTCCAAAGTCTTCTTTAGCTCTTCGACCTCAGCCTCCTTTTCTTTCAGGACCTGCTCCATCTTCATTCCTTGACTCTTAATCTCAACTGATGATCGTTTGCCTGCATTGGATGTATCAATGACTCTCTGGAAATCGATAATCCCTATCTTCGCCACCTCTGCCCCGAAAGCAATTCCGCAAAGGGAAAACAGAAAAAGGGTAAAAACTGAGACTACGTTGCGCATCTTCATGAATAACCTCCTTGTTGGTCATTAGTCACTGGTCATTGGTATCGGGTAGCGATGACCAATGACTAAAACGCCATACCCATGGTGAACTCCCAGCCACCTTCGCCTCTGCGCTCAGAATCCAGGATGTAACCATACTCCAAACGGATCGGGCCTATGGGTGAATACCATCGAAAACCATAACCAACACTTTTTCTAAGATTTCCAAGGGTTAGGCTCTCTCCATTGTCATAGGCATTCCCCGTATCGTAGAAAAGGACTCCTGTCAAACCGGATTTTTTTATGATCGGAAAGACAAATTCCACATTAAACTGCACCATCTTGTTCCCGCCGATCTTGTCACCAGTCACCGGGTCCCTGGGACTGATCTCTCGCCAGTCATAACCACGCACCGACCCCATGCCGCCCAAGTAAAAACGCTCCCATGTTGGCACTTTGCCGACAGCGTCCCCGTGAATGAAGCCAGTGCGGCCATGTAACACGCCGACTGTATCCCAGAAAAGGGGGATATACCACCCAGAGTCCGCAATATACTTGGTAAACCCAATATCTCCGCCAAAAGGTGTTCCTGCATGCTTCACTGTCAGGGTGCTATCGGAACCTTCTGTGGTGTTGAAAATCCGATCTCTTGAATCCCGGCGTAAAACGCCGGTCACAGTATGGCCAATATTTGTCCCTTCAAATTCTCTGATGGATGACGAAGCGTCATCCGTAAGATTTTCGATCTCAGCCCGGTCATAGTTATAAGAAAAATATGCCCTGGTATAATCAAAGACCGGATAGCCGGCCCGAAGGGTTCCCCCAATGCTATCTTTGTCATAGGTATCGTAGTCCTTGTTCAGGTTATAAAGATCAACACCGGCTGTCAGGGGAATATCAAAAAGCCATGGTTCGGTGAAGCTAAATGTGTAAGTGGAGGTTCTGCTGCCAAGCTGACCCCTGAGGCCCAAGGTCTGTCCTCTGCCAAACAGGTTCCTCTGTGAAATCGATACCATACAAAACAAGTCATCCACTGAGCTGTATCCGCCGCCAAAGCTAAATGCGCCGGTGGGCTTCTCGGTCACATCGATCTTGACAATCATCTTATCTTCTGCGGTTCCCTGTGTGGTATCGAGCTTTATATCTTCAAAATAATCAAGGCGATAAAGGTTTCGTGTCCCCCTCTTTAAACGTTTCCCGCTAAAGAGTTCCTGCTCGTACACATTTAACTCTCTACGAATGACCTTATCACGCGTCTTGGTATTACCCGCAATAATGATCTTGTCAAAATAGACCAGCGGCCCCTTGTTTATGACATAAGTGATATTGGTCTTATGTTCTTCGAGCGCCTGGTCAATACGTGGAGAAATATCTGCGTATGCATAACCCTCGTCGGAGTAAAGGTCGCCCAAAACAAGGATGTCTTCCCTTAACACTTCTCGGTTATACATCTTTTCCTTGTTGATCCGTATCTTCCAAAGTAACGTCTCTTCCGGCTGAATCAAATCGCCTTCAATCTTCACCTTTCCAACCTTAAACTGGGGCCCCTCTTCTATCTTCACAGCGACATCAATCCGGTTCTTCTCATAAGTAAGATGAGGTTCGCCAACTCTTGCCTGAATATATCCATGATTGTGATAGTAAGCAGCTATCTTTGATATGTCTTGCTCCAGGTCCTCACGATCCAAATCCCCTGATGAGGTAACCCACGAAAAGAAACCCTTCTCTTTTGTCTTCATCAGACCCTTCAACGTATCGTCATCATAGGCGCTGTTTCCCTCAAAAGAGATGGTCTTGATAAAAACCTTTTCACCCTCTTCAATGACAAACTCAACATTGGCACGATTCTCTGACACAGACTCTATCTCGTACGTAACTTCGACCTGGTGATAACCTTTTTCCTTGTAAAGCCTCCTAATTTCCCCCAGGTCGCTCTGAAGCGTGTTGACATTCAAGATAGACCCCGGTCTCGTGCCAACAATCCCCTTTATCTCTTCATCATCGAATTTCCTGTTCCCTCTTATCATTATGTGGCGTATTGTTTCCTTTTCTTCAACCTCAAAGGTAACCACCTTCCCCTCGGGTGTGCTGGTGACGTCCACGCGAATATCACCAAAATAACCCATCTTATAAATTGATTTCACATCATCTCTGAGGACCTTTGCCAAATAGATATCACCATTCTTGATCTTGAGAACTCTCTTGATAGCTTCAGCTTCTATCCGTTTGTTCCCTGCTATCACGACCTCTGCCACTTTCTCTCGCTTGAATATCCTAATGCCGATGTCCTGCGCCAGCCTCCGAACGGAATTTAGGAGGTTCTCAACGCCATCCCCTTCCACATGAAGCGTCTGTGGAGGGGTCTTTCCGAAGGATTCTATAACCTTGGCATCCAGGCTGTACCTTGTTCCAATCTGCGTGAAACTTCCGAGCACGACAAAGTCGGCTGCCATATCAACCCCCATATCCCGGAAGTACTTCAGACCAAGGCCTTCGGTCTTCTTTGGCGCTGCTTCAGCCAGGGCCAGGGGTTCCACCACTGTAACCCCTTCATCCGTCAGTTGCTGGGAAATCAGTCTCCGAATCCGGTCCTTCAGGGACTCAAGACTTTCATGCGCATGCACATCAAATGGAAGAACTAAGACACGCACAGCCTCCTGGGCCATGACTGTCGTCTGGAAGGAAAACAAAAAAAGAGTGGCCAGTAAACATCGTCTGAACATAGCAGCCTTTAATCTATCGGCACCGCTTTACCATCAATAAGCGTCATCTGGCGAGACAGTCTCTCAGCTAACTTCATGTTGTGAGTCACAATCACGGCTGTTATTCCATCATCGCGGTTTAATGACATCAAGAGGTCATGAATGGTTTCACTGGTTCTGGGATCCAAATTGCCAGTGGGTTCGTCCGCCAACAGAATCATTGGTTTTAACACCAAAGATCTTGCTACAGCAACCCTCTGTTGCTCTCCACCTGAAAGTTCGCCCACCGCGTGTTTGAGTCTATCCTTGAGGCCCATTCGCACCAAGATGCCTTCAGCCAGTTCGCAGGCCTTCTTAGAACTCACGCCCTTAATCAAGGCAGGCATCATTGCGTTTTCCAAGGCGTTAAACTCCGGGAGCAGGTGGTGGAACTGGAAAACAAAGCCAATGGTCTGATTGCGAAAAGAGGCCAGCTCTTCATCATCGTAACCAAAAACGTTTTTCCCTTCAAAGTAGACCTCCCCCGAGTCAGGTCGCTCCAGAGTCCCCAGCACATGAAGTAAGGTCGACTTGCCCACACCGGAAGCGCCCACTATGGCGACCATCTCTCCATGCCATATTTCCAAACACACACCCCGCAATACATCTACCCGGTTGCCATTTGTGACGAACGATTTGTTGACGTCCGCCACCTTTATCAAAGGTTCCTGGCTACTCATATCTGATAGCTGAGGCTGGCTCCAACCGGGAAGCCTGATATGACGGATAAAGGGTGGCTAGAAAACTAATGGCCACAGCCGACAAAGCAACAAGGATTACGTCAAGGGCCTGCACTCTAACGGGCAGCGTGGAGATATAGTAGACATCGCTCGGAAGTTCAACAAATTGATATTTCTTTAGCAGAAAACAGAGAATGCCTCCTCCCATCAACCCAAGGATGGTGCCCAACGCACCAATTATGAGACCATCCATCACGAAGATTCTCCTTATGCTCTTTCCTGTTGCGCCCATAGATTTTAGAATGGCAATGTCTTTTCTTTTTTCCATGACCATCATAATCAAAGTACTGATGATATTGAAAGCAGCAACCAGAATAATCAGAACCAGGATAATAGACATCACGACCTTCTCAAGTTTCAACGCCGAGAAGAAATTCTTGTTCATTTGCATCCAGTCCTGAGTCCAATAACCGGCGCCTAGACTCTCTAGAATTCTGCCGGAGATCTTATCAACACGGTAGATGTCTTCCACCTTCACCTCAATGCCATGAACAGAGTCTTTAAGCCTCAAGAGTTGCTGCGCTGCTTCGATAGCAACATAGGCAAATGATGTGTCGTAGTCATACATCCCCGAATTGAAGAGACCAACGACCCTGAATCTCTTCATATGAGGTACTCGAGCCCCAAGAGGCGTCAGGCTGCCACTTAACGGTGAGATGGCGTGAAGATCGTCTCCCGGATTTGCCATGAGCAGCCTGGCAAGCTCCTTTCCCAAGATGATTCCCGGAGGAGAATCCGTTCCCGTGTCAGTCTGTGGATCCTTCATACTTGCCAAGGCTTGTAAATCGCTCCCCTTCATACTCTTTTCCAGGTCCAACACGCGACCCGCTCGCAAAGGGTCGATGCCCTTCAAGACTGCGCCGGAAACGCAGGATCCGCAGCGAAGCATGATCTGGCTGTGAATGAAAGGAGCTGCGGCCTCTATCCCCTCCACAGCCTCAATTTTTTTCGTGACGTCGGCATACTGTGCCAGCTCGCCACTTCTGCTCATAACTCGGATATGAGCGTTCATTCCCAGTATTTTTGATTTGATATCAGCTCCAAACCCTGTCATGACGGCCAGAACAACCATCATGGCCATAACACCCAGCATAACTCCGGCAACCGATATAAACGTGTTAATTGAAATAAAGGCCTGCTTTCGTTTGGCCCGAAGGTATCGGAGGCTCACAAAGAGTTCAAAAGACATGGTTTACGTCTCGGAATTCCTACAACATATTGAATTTACAGGAAGCCGTTGATGCTTGGATTTATGCCTCGCATCTGGAAAAATGAGCGAAGCGAACTAAGGGCTCGCTCAAAAATAACTTCACATTTTGATGCGCCGATCCATCCCACCTGGCTGCGTTGCTCGTCGGTTAAATAGCTTGCTATTCGCCCTCCTCGCGCCTTGCCATGCGTGCGCCTCGACTCCTGAAAAT
>JADFWI010000035.1 GCA_015222985.1 Pseudomonadota bacterium
CCCTTGCCTCACCTGAAAAGATACTCATTTTCCATGAAGATATTGGCAGGCACAATGCCATTGACATGATTTGCGGTCAATGTCTTCTGGACGGCATTCCCACGGAGGATAAACTCATTGTCACCACAGGCCGCATTGCTTCTGAGATACTGTTAAAGGCCATTCGACTGGGCGTGCCTGTCCTCGCGTCAGGCTCAGCCGCGACACGGTTTGCCATTGATCTGGCCAGAAAGACGAATATGACATTGGTGGGACAAGTGGAGCAAGGACACATGATCGTGTTCAACAATGGCGGTAGAATAAACCTATGACTGAAAAAGATTTCTTAAAGGTTACCACCCTTAAGGTGGTGCTGAAATTGATTTTCGCCCTTCCGAGCGTTGGCGAAGAGGTTCTCGCGTCAGATCAGTCTGTGGGCCGAATCCTGGCCCGGGATGTATTTTCCGGCATCGATCTTCCCGAGTTCAGTCGTGCCACGATGGATGGCTACGCAGTTCAGGCAAGATCCACATTCGGGGCATCAGAGAGCATGCCGGCCCTTTTTACCATCGTTGGGTCCGTTGAAATGGGAGAAATCCCAACCGTTTCTGTAGAGCCCGGTCAGGCCGTTCGAATCGCTACAGGGGGGATGCTGCCGCAGGGGGCAGACAGTGTGGTCATGGTAGAACACACCCAGGCCCTTGACGAGCATACCCTTGAGGTTTTCAAGAGCGGCGCCCCCTTGCAGCACGTCATGGAGGCGGGCGAAGACTTTAAGAAGGGAGAAAAGGTTCTTGCAAGGGGAAGCCCTATACGTCCTCAAGAAATGGGTGTCTTGGCCGCCCTGGGCCAGACCCGCGTCGAGGTCTACAGGCAACCTGTTGTTGCCATAATATCTTCCGGTGATGAGATTGTGCCCATTGAGCAAACACCGGGGCTCTCCCAGCTACGGGATGTCAATGCCCACACCCTTGCGGGTCTTGTTCCATTGTCAGGCGGGATTCCTCGCTATCTCGGCATTGCCAAGGACAACTTTGATGACCTGGACCGCCTCTGCCGGCAAGCCCTGGCCGAGGCTGACATGGTCTTGATCTCCGGTGGCAGTTCAGTGGGTTCACGCGATTTCACCTTGGAGGTCCTTCAGGGACTTCCCGATTCAGAGATCTTGGTCCATGGCGTTTCAGTAAGCCCGGGAAAACCGACAATCCTGGCACGATGCGGGAAAAAGGCCGTATGGGGCATTCCAGGGCAGGTGACATCTGCCATGGTCGTTTTTCACGTAATGGTCCGTCCCTCCATTCAAAGGATATGCGGACTCTGTGAAGACGAACTGGGGAAAATCAACGAGGTGCCTGCCGTGTTGAGCCGGAATCTGGCCTCGGTTCAGGGCAGGGAGGACTATGTCCGGATAAGGCTCTTGCGCCGGGGAGGAGGTCTCTGCGCTGAACCTATTCTTGGAAAATCAGGGCTGATCCATACCATGGTCAAGGCTGACGGACTTATCAGGATCGACAGGGACTCAGAAGGGTTGGAAGAGGGCGCCGAAGTGAAGGTTATGCTGTTTTGACGGCTTGCGATGATAAATGACACTGATGTCCGATGGAGAACATTTCTGATTCTAATGCGTAATATACCTCGACTCCAAACGACAATAGATGTCTCTTGTGACTTCTTCTGATATCTTTGCCATGGCCCGGCTTATCGCCTCGACCAGGGCTTGAGGGTTTTTCCGTTTACAGGCCTCTTCGGCACGATAGGTTTTTTGAAATACTATCCTTTTGCTGATGTCCGGTTCATTCTCTGCCGTCAAGGTGATGCTCACGCATAACACCGCCTGCCAGATGTCTTCCGTGTCCCGTTCAAAGAACTCATCTATCGAGCCTTCCAGCGCATATGAGGAAGGCGACCTGCTATCACTGGAAAGCGCTGCCTTGAACAGGCTGGATTCTCTTATGTCCCTGCACAGAAAATGGGTGACAAGGTCCCCTGGATTGGCCCGCCACTGATGATAAACATATTCATTTCTCTTAAATGATCTGTCCCTGTAAACGATTCGATTTGTATTATACATAGGAGCCACACTGAAACGTTCCATCCTGATCACAAGAGGAAGTGGCTCAAGGCCCGATATTTTGGGCGGGTCATATTCCAATGTGTAGAAGTCGATCTTGCGGCTCGGCTGTTTAAGGTTGAGGCACGCCCCGAGTAGGAAGGGGAGAGCGAGGAGGACGATAGACATCTTTTTGTGCCAATCCATAAGAAACCTCCGTTTACCTTTCCAATATCTCCACCTTGCGTGGAACCGGTGGTTGCCCGAACATCAATTGAGACGGCTGGTCAGCAAGAAGATCTACCAGCCTTTGCAGATTCTCGCTGGCCCTTTCAAGATTCTGAGCTGTGACCAGAAGATAACGCCTGAGATGAGAATATGAATCATCTGTTTCGCTGATCAGCGAGGAGCCCTTTTCCAAAAAGGTGTTGGCATTCTCCATGGCGCTCCTGAAAGCTTCAATAGCTGTCTTGATGGTCTCCTCTTTGTCGTTAACGATCCCCTGGACTTTACCCAGGCCCGTGTTCGCTTGACCCATCAGGGTGTTCAGGGATTGACTCGCCTCTTCAACCGAGGCCAGAATATTCTCCCATCTTCGATTGTCCAAGATACGACCCACACTTTCGAGGGATGATTCAAGATTCCTTGAGATGCTTTTGACGTCGGCATCGTTAATCATCTTGTTGATGTCGTCCAGGTTCAATTTGACTTTTTCGGAGATTCCCTTAAGGTCCACAGACCTTATCTGATTCAGGATGTAGTCAATACCTCTCACCAGTTCGCTGATATCCGACGGCTTTGATGCGACAATAGGATATTCTGACGGGAAGCTGAGGGGAGGAGACCGGTCAGGCTCATCCTTTTTCTTCCGATCCAGTTCGATGAACATGCTGCCGGTAATACCTACCAATTTCAACTGGGCCACAATATTACTATCGAGTGCCTGACCGGACTCGATTTTTAAGACCACCTGTATTAGCTTGGAATCAGGGGCAACGCCCACCCGTTGAACCCGGCCTATGGACACACCCCTGTATTTTACCGGAGACTCCATATCCAGGCCCTGAACAGATTCATTGAAGTAGATCGCGTAATACTGCCCCTTTTCCAAGAAGCGCGACATGCCCAACCAGATGACGGCTATCAAGGCAAACCCGATTCCGCTTACCACGAATAGCCCCACCGTAAACTTGATTCTAGTGGAAGCCATTACTTTCCTTTTTGTTTTCGGCGTTGGAATTCAATATTCAATTACTTCTCTTCTGTCCCATCCCGGTTCTTCTTAGTCTGGCGGTTAAAAAACTGTCTGACGAACGGATTCTGACTGTGATCCCGCAGATATTCCGGGTCTCCTTCAGCGATTATTCCTCTGGCATGCTTGTCCAGCATGATAACTCTGTGTGCCACAGCAAAGATACTCTGAAGCTCATGGGTCACAATAACTATGGTAGTCCCGAAGCTTCTATTGAGATGAACAATGAGGTTGTCAAGTTCAGCCGATGTTACGGGATCGAGTCCGGCAGACGGCTCATCAAAAAACAGGATCTTAGGATTTAGGGCCATGGCCCTTGCCAATCCGGCCCTCTTTTTCATTCCGCCACTGATTTCCGATGGCAAATGGTTCTCGTAGCCATCCAGATCAACCAAACCCAGCTTCATCCTGACCAGGGTAGCCACAGATCGTTGAGGTAAATCGGTATACTCTATGATGGGTAGGGCCACATTCTCAGACAGAGTCATGGAACCAAAAAGAGCGGCGCCCTGGTACAGGACTCCGATTTTTTTCAAAACGTTTTGAAATGTTGCGTCATCACACCTGGAAATATCGTCACCGCCAATGATCACCTGGCCTGAATCGGGGCTGATAAGTCCTACAAGGTGTTTTAGCAATGTGCTCTTTCCGCATCCGCTTCCCCCCAAGACAACGAATATTTCTCCTTCGTAGACATCGAATGATACGCGGTCAAAGATAATATCTTCGCCATATCGGGCAACCAAATCTCTAACCTGGATAACGGCCTGTCTCGCCATAAGTTGCGTTTTACTCCCAGTAGCGGAGTATGACCGAAAAGACTGAGTTAAACAGTATGATCAAGAAAATGCTGCTAACAACCGCCGATGTCGTTGCCTGGCCAACAGATGAGGCCCCGCCTTTGACTTGAAAACCCCTGAGGCAACCTATCCAGGCTATGAGGAGCGCAAACACGCCGCTCTTAAAGACCCCCAGAAAGACATCAAAAAGCGTTAAGGTCTTGATCGTCTGTGTGATATAGGCATTGGCAGTCAGATCGAGTGTCAAGATCCCAACCACAAGACCGCCGATTATGGCAAATACGTCGGAAAACAGCGTCAAGAGTGGAACTACAATTATCGAAGCGATTATCTTTGGGATAACCAGAAACCTTGTAGGGTCAAATCCCATAGTGAAAAGGGCATCGATCTCTTCGGATATCTTCATGGTCCCGATTTCGGCTGCAAAGGCCGAACCGGATCTTCCCGCAACGATAATGGCGGTCATGATCGGTCCTAATTCCCGGGTCATTGAAAGGCTTACTAATGATGCCACGTAGATGTCGGCTCCAAACTGCCTGAGTTGAACCGAAGACATGAAGGCCATAATCAGACCGAGGAGGAAGCTGATCAATCCCACAATGGGCAGAGCATCAACCCCTGTCTTTTGCATGCATAAGAAGGTGTCGTCCCTTCGCAACGATTTGGGGTGTAAACAGACATGAAGCAGTGACAGGCATACGGACCCCAAAAAAGAAAGCAGAAATTTCAGGTCTGAAGCATGATGGATGGTTGCCTCGCCAAGGCGAATCAACATGGCGGGAGGACGTTTTTTCCTAAACGGGTCCCCTTTTTCCAGAGACTCGAAATGGAGTATGGAGAGGACCTTGCTTGCTTCGTCATTGACATTTTGCAAGCAGAAATGGTTCTTCCCATTTGACATCATCTTTCTTGTTTCAACGAGGACCAGCGCTCCGAAATCGTCCAGGTAGGAAACCTTTTGCAGATCCACGGTCAAGGATCGTGGTTGCCGATCTTTTACAAGGTCACTAAACGTTTCAATCATCGTAGCGGCATTGGATGCATCCATCTTTCCCTGTACATGAAGTGTGATACCCCCCTGGCCACTTTCCGAAACTTCGTAGTTGCACGATTGTAGATCACCAGTAAATCGTTTCATGGATTTTGCGGCCTAAATTGGAATTTTTTCAGGCTCTCTTCATCAAGATCATATGCCTTTTCAAGCAAATCCATATCCATCTGGAAAACCAACCAGCCCAGAACCTGATTATCTTTGCGTATTTCAAAGGCGACCTCAATGCCTTTGCAGCCCATTGGATGATCTTTGTGTGTGCGATACAGGCTCAGCACCCTGTGGATAGATCTTTCACTACCCCGAAAATCTATGCCGGCATAACTGCTGTCCACCATGTTTTTGTTTTCTGTCTCCGTGTTGGAATATGCATCAAATACCTTCTTGTTCTCATCAAGGAGAATGAGCCCGGTGTAAGGTATTGAAGTGTTCTCCTGAACGTCAAAAAACTCCTTCATCAACTGGCTTGTTTTGTATCTGTCGCCGGCAGCAAAGTGATCGGCTAATAGCGACTTAAGCAAAACGTAGTCTTTGGCTAACTGATTTCTCAGTTCCTTTTTCTTGACATCCATGGTCTCAAAACCTTTTGAGAAGTAGGGATAGCCGAAAAAAATGGCCGCAGAGAGAAGACCGAGCAATATGAAAGACGGCAGGAGCCAATACCTTGCTCGCCGATATCTCCTTTCCAGATTCTGAACCGCCGTTACATCTCGGCCTAAGGAGAGAACCCCCTTGAAGTTGTGGTGACCGTCATAGAGCACAGTAGTGCTCGTCGACACAAAGCGTGTGCCCTTTTCAGGATGTTTTATCTTCAGTATCTTCTCCCTTACCGAATATCTTGCTTGAACCTCATCAAGGAAGTCTCTGTAGGCCTGCGGTTCCACGTAGATGTCTTCTACGGATTTGTTGTGCATCTCATGCCAGTCCAGGCCATAGAGGTTTTCGGCAGCAGTGTTCCAGGAGGAAATGTTGCCATCCTTATCAGTCAATAGAACGGCATCCGGCAGTTGGTCACAAAACTCCTTGAGTCCGTGAAGAATCTGGCTTGCCTCACCAAGGCGCTCGGCCAGAAACTTGGCTATCTCCCGGGACACACCCGGAAATTCGCTGAGAAAGGCCGTGATATTTTTCCTGGGAATGCAGATGGCCTCCACGTCGTCTTTTGCCTTTACGGTAGCCGTTCTTTTGGAGCCCATGAGAAAGGACATCTCTCCGAAGATTGCGCCCCTCTCCGCAATCTCCCATATCTTTTTGCTGCCCTTGAGGATCTCCAACTCCCCGGAAATCAGAATATAGAGGTCCTGAGAATCATCTCCTTCGACCATAATTGTCTGGCCTGTTTCAAAGGATGTGAGGTATCTGTTCAGATCCGGGTTGTTTATGACGTCGTCCAACATGGCGAAGCTCCTTACTGTTTCCCTCGGCACCCGAGGTGATGAGAACTCAAAACGTGGGAACACTACACCTTCGTTTTTTACTAGCAGGAATCATGCCGCAAGGCGGCTCACAAACATTTTTTATGATGTCAAGGTGTTATAGCTTGCGTGTCCGAATATGAAGTAACGAAGCCTGCGGGGATGTGTTTGGTGGTCTGGGGATGTGTCAGATTATTGACTCTTGGTCACTTGGCGCAAAGGGCGAGATGATATCCTGGAGTGGGTCGACGCCATACAAATAAACCTAAACTTCCTAACATCCTGCGGTCTATACTGCGATATCACAACTGTTCCGCACTGAAAAGGCAAAAAAACCACGATAACCCCTCAATATCCCTTGACATCTCACCAGCAAACATCTATTAAGCTGATTTAAGATGCATTTCGAAGGAGGACCCCCCATGAACAAAGCGGATCTCATAGAGGCACTGAATAAGGAAACCGGACTAACAAAAACAAAAGCCATCGAAGTCGTTAACCTGTTTTTCGGAGAGATGTCCAAAGCTCTCGCAAAGGGAGACCGGGTCGAAATAAGGAGTTTCTGTAGCATCTACGTAAAGAAATACAAAGAGTACACGGGGAGAAACCCCAAAAGTGGTGTGCACACACAGGTGCCGCCGAAGAAGCTACCCTTCTTTAAGTGTGGCAAGGAACTGAAGGAAAAAGTGGATAACAAATAGTCCGGTAACCAGTGCAATTTTACGCCATTCCACCTGGGGATGACCCTCCGGCACTTTCGATCTCTTCTGAAGTCTTAAGGCTGAATGCATTGAGTTTTACCGGTTTAGATTCCTTGTTTGATGGGCAGCGCTCGTGAAACGTTGACAGCTTTTCTGGTTCGTTGCTTCTGGGATGGCTTATACGACGAAAGTCACGCGTAGATGCTCCAAGGGCTTTGCATCAAAAAACTGGCGCGGAAAAGAGGGGAGTTGGTGCCCCCGGCCAGAATCGAACTGGCGGCGCAAGGATTAGGAATCGGTTCAAGGGCATTTTTTGGGAATTTGCGGAAAGCCTCAGCAGTTGGGACTTTCCCTTTTTCCACAAGGTTATGAGGCAATTTTTTAAGTTTTGATTTTGTTAGCTTTTGTTAGCTCTTTTTTGAACGCCGTGGTTACAGAATGGTTACAATCTCAACTCTTCCAAACAAAGGGAGGGATATGTTTTGCCAGGGATTTGGCAAATGTTGACCATCAAACGCACTGGACTGGAATCCAGTATGCATTCTCCAGACAGGGCGAATTAGTCGAAATCGTTACGGGATTGAAGGTTGTCTGGGTCGGATTTAACGGGGGGGACTTCGGAGGCCTTTTTGATTGTATTACCAGGGAGATACAAGTCTTTTTTTCCCCGCCTCTACCTTGGGACTTCGCATTATAGCCTTTCTCAGCTTCTCCACGATCACGATGTCCATCTCTGGCATCATTCTTAACTCCCCATCAGTCAGTTTTTGGACAAGGTAATCTGTTTTTCTGGAGAATGCCCAGTTACAATTGACGATAGAATCCACTGTGAAGCCAGCGTATTCCGTTTTTTTAATTTCCACAGTTGTTTCAGGCCAATCGCGGGTCCTTCTTTTCACCTTCTCAATCTGAGATGAGGAACAGACAAGTAAAAGGGTTTCGTCGGTGATGGGGTTGTTGTTAATGACGATAAAATAATGGGGGTCTTGGGATACTAAAGCATCGTCGGGAAAGTAGTAGACCGAACCTGGTTTTACGGTCGCTTTAAGTTGGACTTCAGGCGGGATTTCTACCAAAGGTCAGTTCCACAGAGATTCTATCTTCGCTAGTTCTTGAAGCTCTTCCATTCGGTCAGTTCTGTCTTGATTATTCAGTGAGTGGCACTGTTCGACTTCTATCGGTGGGTCTTCAAAAAAATCCTCGTATTTCATGCGCACCCTTGAGGTGTCCTCACGATTCAAGGCAGTTTCATGCTTTTTCCACTCCGGATATCTATGGGTAATATCCGCAAGCTCAAACTGATTATAATGCCCGAATCTTCCCCATGCAAAGGAGAGGGCTTCCTGGTCGCTTTCAGAGAAAACTTCCGTGTCGCAATCCTGAACTGACTGAATAGTATATTGATCGACAGATTCTAAATATGCCTTGGCATATTTCTCCTCTTTCGGTCCCAAGAAACAGGTCATTTCAGCTAGATCTTTTACCCCGGAATTGACCGGACCGAGAACCATTGCATAGTATTCATCATTGGTAATAGGACGACCATACTTCCGAAGATGGTAGCGATCTGCAAAATATACCAACTTAATAGCCTTCATCTTGTTAATCTGCCCACTGTTCTTTCGAGCCAAAAAATTCAGAGCTTGCGTGGATTTTTTGTAATCGAATTGCAGGTGAACACACATGCCCTTCTCCCTTATTCTTGAGTTAGGGTCCTCTATATCAACAATATGGTCATTGGTCATGCAAGAATCAAGCCTCGTTCAAGGAGCAATGAAAGCACTTGAAGGTGTGTTCTGGGCCGCTAGGCCATCATGTTGATAAGTGACTGATAACCAGGGAATATGGGGCTTCAGAGGGCGTCCCTCCCCTCCTTCCATAGAAAACCTTTTAGTGGAAAGATAGTCAAATTGTCAAGAAAAAAGGAAAAATAAGTACATCAACTGTGAAAAACGATTCCACTTGTGGGTAAATTTTTTGAACAGCATTATCGTGGAGGCACTGACGAACGCCATGGAAGCTGAGAGAAAGGAAGAAGAGTGAGTGAGGCCAGGGGCGAGACCTTGTTCTTCCGAAGTCCTGACCGGTTGGGCTTTTTGTTGTTTCGGTCTTCTTTTGTAAAAGAGGATTTTGTAAGCAATGTCAGGTTTTCTTTTCTTTGTGTTTCCGATGCCGCCTTTCCACGGCTGCTTTTGGATGCTTCTCCTTAACTTTTTTCACATATGATTTTCGTGCCCGTGCGGCATTTTGGTTATGTCCCCATTGAGTTGGCAATTAGTTAAAAAGTTGATATGCTCACATCCAATATCAATCAATAGCTTGGAGGTGAGCGATGGCTGATGTCGAGAATGCTTTTTGTCCCAACGAAAAGTGTAAAGATTATGGATTGCGAAACCATGGCAACATAGGGCGGCGTGGCAAGTATGGTAAGGACAAAACCAGGGAGCTTCTGTATTGCCGTACGTGTGGTAAACGGTTTGCTCCGACAAGAGCCACGGCCTTTTTCGGACTCCATTTGTCCGATGAACAGATTGGGCAGATCATTCATCATGCTGCTGAAGGGGTTGGAGTTCGTGCGACATCGCGACTTTTGAATATCGACAAGGATACTGTCAACAGAGTTATACTTCGTGCCGGCGAACATTGCGAAATAGTCCTATCGAGTCTTTTACGTTCATTGAAACTGAGGCTCAACTAGATGAACTTTGGGCCTTTGTAAAAAAAAGAAAAATGTTGGCCGAGAAGAAATCGGCACAAAGTGGATCTGGACTGCTCTTGATACCACGACAAGACTGATTCTCTGCCACTTGGTCGGAGATCGCACCTTGAAGGATGCTCGTTTGTTTCTGAAAGATTTGATTTCAAGAACACAACAACTCCCCTTGTTTACATCCGACGAATTGCCACATTATGCTGATGGGTTGAAAGAGTTGTTTCATAAATTGGTTAAGCCTAAACCAACTGGTCGGCGAGGTCGTCCGCGTAAGCCGGAAAAGGTTGTTGACGAAAGCCTGGATTACGCCACTGTTCACAAGACCAGAGAGAACGGCCGTGTAGTGAAAGTAGAGACAAAGGTAGTTTTCGGCTTGGCAGAGCGTATTGAAGGCAGGTTGGAACAATTGCCAAGCAAGACGATCAACACATCTTACGTGGAACGATCGAATCTGAACTGGCGAATGTGGGATGCTCATCTGACACGCAAAAGCCTTATGTACGCAAAGTCGATTCGTTGGCTTAGGGCAAAGTTCTCCATTTGTGTGGCGTTCTACAACTTCATACGCCCCCACGAAACACTGAGTCGCAGGAACGACAGGAGGTTCTTGCCTAAAACTCCGGCAATGGCCGCGGGAGTGACCGATCATCAATGGACTGTTCGAGAACTATTGATTTGCAAAGCTTAATGTCAATTATATGGGGACATCACCCAAAAATTGAATCCAAACCAGAATCACCGTACTGAACATTCCCTTTGGGGGCAATCATTCATGGGAAGATTCGTAGTTGCTAGTGGGCCCCTGTGGCTCCCCTAAAAGAAAAGGTTAACCATTAACCGGTTAACCCCCCTGAAATCATTGGTGCCCCCGGCCAGAATCGAACTGGCGGCGCAAGGATTAGGAATCCTTTGCTCTATCCCCTGAGCTACGGGGGCGTGTTGCATCTGTTAAAGGCCGACCCGGTCTTATGCCATGAAATAGATAATCATAGCCACTCTTTAAGGAATGCCTCACCGGACAATGATACGGACAGCCGTTCTTCCTCAGTTGCAAAATAACCTTACACTCATTTTAACTTTTCTGCAAGCCAGTTTGCATGCTTTGTCAAACCGCTTTGTATCAAGGTTGAAGCGCCATATTTACAAAAAGTAAATTGTTGCCTTATATCCAGTTTGACATGTACCAATTTCATGCTTATTTTTTTTTATACGGCAGAAGTCTGGGGCCGATGGTAACACTTGTCTTGGATGAGACACCGACCTCGGCCCCGGTGCTGTCGTTGATTGAGTTGGGGAAGACATCCTCCTCCCTTCCTTACTCCGGGGCGGGCATGCAGAAAAAGCGTGCTCCGCCCCTTTTATTGGTTTCTGGAAAACCCCGTCCACTGGGCGGGGTCGCCGACTTCGCCAAAGTAGACGTGGCTACGACGGCTGAAAGAGTCAATTGGCTCTGCCGAGAACGATGACACCAGGTGTTTAAACTCGAAATCCGAATATCGAAATTCGTGCTGGTCTCAAGGCGTCAGCCGCAAACAAATTCAAAGCTCTAATGTTCCAATGACAGAAACAAACACACCAAGTTCGAGTCTCGAAACCGAATGTCGCACAGTACAGTTTCGCTCATTTCGGCCGTCGTAGCCGCCACGGCTACTATGGCGAAGTCGGCTTGGATTTTGGTCATTTGATATTGTCCTTCGACTTCGCTCAGGATGGTGAGCCAGTCGAACCATTTCCAATTTGCGGCTGACGCCTTGAGAACAGCACGGATTTCGAGATTCGAATTTTTATGTTCTATAGAGCGATGCCCCCCGCACCCCTATGGGGTGTTGCCTCACGGCCTAAATCATAAGTAACCCACCGGCCCTGCCGTTTTGAGCGTTTCAGCGAAAAGAGCCTTCAGACCGTAAATTTTTCCCGTGGTGGGTTAAAGTATCCGAATTTCAACCTGGGAAAGGCCTGGCGTACTCTATCGAGCAGCCTGGGTATCCCAATCAGTTCATGATCCTTACTTCTGCTGCCCATGACTTGCCAATAGCGCACGGGATCATAGTTTAGGTTCCGCCATTGGATCATCCGGACAGGATGGTCTTCGAGAAAGCACAGAAGTGCTGCAACCTCTGATTTGGCATCCGTAAAACCGGGCAAGTTAAGGTAGTTGATGGAGACAAACTTTCCCTTGCGCCCTGCCAGATCAATACCGTCAACAACGTCACTGAAGCCATAGCCCCTTGGCCGGAAATAGGCCCCATAGCACGATTTCCTGACACTGTTCATGCTTACACGGATACTGTCCAGGCCTGCTTCAAAGAGTCTTTCCAGAACAGCCGGAAGGCTCCCGTTGGTGTTCATGTTAATAGTGCCACTTCTTACGGCCTTTCTGATCAGTCGTATGGCGGGCTCAATCACGTCTGCCGCAAGGAGGGGTTCTCCTTCACATCCCTGGCCAAAACTTACTACAGCCCGCCGGGTGCGTTTGATGTGATGAATAGCAATCTGTGCGATCTCATCTGGTGAGGGAGTAAAGTCGATACGTTTCTGGGTGCTTGGAATACTGCTTTTTTCTTGGAGTGAAAGACACCCCAAACACCTTGCATTACAATTTCTGGAAGTGGGCAGGGGGGCCTCATAACGCCCCAGGAAAAAGTTCTTGGCTGCCGGACAACCGTATGTGAGGGCACAGGTCTCAAGATGGCGACTGAGCCTGTTGGAAGGCATCTGGCGGCGGAGCTTTGTGACTCCTTTTTTTATCTTATCCAGAGGCATGAGACGCAAATCCTGTCGCCTTTCCGGGTCAACCCTGAGGCCTGCAACCCGGAAGCCTCCTCTTGACCAGCCAACAGCGCCGTAGGAAAAAAGCGGCAGTTGAACCGCATCTGACTCTTCTGCATAGGCGCTGACAAGGGAAATCGTATATCCGGGAGCGTTAAATGCGGCCACAGGAAAGATCTGCTTGCCGGGGGCATAGGGGTTTTCAGTAAGTACTTCAAAATCTTCAGATGAAGTATTGTAGACGATAGGTCTTCGATCCGGCAGGAACAGATGTTCGCCTCCTGCGGGCATGTTGATGGTGTCACTATCCGTAAGGGGAATCAGCTCGCCGCAGGCCATCCCCGCGGCTGCATAGCCGTCAAGATCGAAGATTTTTCCTTGCTCGTTGGCCACAAGTGCCCTTACAAATCGTTTGCTACGTCTTGACATTGGTAACCCTTTCACTGCGTGAGCATCTTAAGGTATGAGACCTTGTCCCAGGAAAAAGGTTCTTTCTGGCAGGGAAAGATAGAATTATTATGAAATATCGGATCTGAAGCCAGGTCGTAGCGTGACGCTCTGACAGCATCCTCCCAGAGGGCCGTGTGGGGAATGGGTGAGTATTGGGCAAGGACGGGCCTCACTCCACAGGCCTTTACTATCTTTATGGAAGCCTCAAGCTCACGGAGGTCTTGGCCCGGCAAACCAAATAGGAGATAGGCACCCAGGTCCTCTGCCGAAAAGCCGGCTCCCCTTAGGTGACTCACGGCCCGTTCAAATTCGCTGGGACCCACCTTTGTATCCAGGGATTCCCTGCCCTCAAAGAAGGCTGTTTCCAGGCCCAGCCGGATCGTCTTGAATCCTGCCCGAAAAAAAAGCCGTGCCACCTCCTTGGAAAGCGGCCTTATGTGCAGGGCGTTCGGTGTGTGAAACCGCACTGCAATTCCCCGCCTCAGCACCCCTTCAAGGATCGGCACAATATGACGCTCTGCATCAATCAGCAGGGCGTCATCGTAAAAGGCAAAATCTTTAACAGCGTATTTTTCGTGCCAGTATGTGATTTCCTCTACTACATGTTCAGGCGATCTGCGCCTGAATTTGCGGCTTAGAAAACCTGACGCACAGTAGGCACAACGAAAGGGGCAACCACGGCCGGTCAAGATCGGAACGTAGGAAATTGCGTTTTGCAGATCAAAGGCCGGATAAGGATAGGTGTCCAGGTCATCACCAAGAAACATGCGGCCACTGGCAAAGCCAGTCAGGCGATCAAGGACTTCAACAACCGCCCTTTCGCTTTTTCCTGAAAGAACTTCATAGGCGCCAGAGTGCCTGACTGCGTGATCATAACAAAGGGTTGCATAAATACCGCCCAGCAGGACCGGGACCTCAGGCATCATCTCGCGAATGATTCCTATGACAGCAAAAACACCCGGATACCAGTAAGTCATAAGGGAAGTGACAAGCACGGCATCCGGCCTGGGGCTTTGCACTAAGGCCTTGCGAACCACTGCTTCAGGAATGCCATAGCGGCTGTATGTACGAGGCACGTCCCATAGATTCTTGGGTTTTGCAATCTGCGTTTTCAGATAATGGCCCTTGCCAAACTGACCTGGCCTAAGGGTGTCCACAAATTCGGGATGAAAGCGATCCAAACAATCAATATATGTAATTCTGTAGCCATGCCCCCGAAGGATACCTGCAATGGTCAACAGTCCCAACGGTTTTGCCCAGAAGTCATAAGCTGCAAAATCGTAAATCCAGGGATTGATAAGAAAAATGTGAGGGGGGTCTTTTCTCATGCCTGTATTGTAGTTGAACGTTTCGTATGATTGTATAAGGATTACCAATTTATGCAAGGACTGAGGCGGGCGTGAAGGAGGAGGTTAGGCTATGAAAATGATCGGCGTTATCGGGGCGGGCCATTGTAATAACGAGACTTATGAACTGGCAAGAAAAGTTGGTGACGGCATTGGAAGGGCTGGGGCAATCCTTGTATGTGGCGGGCTGGGTGGCGTCATGGAAGGAGCATCTCGCGGAGCCTGTGAGGCTGGAGGACAAACCGTGGGTATCCTGCCCGGCCCGGACAAGGCCCAGGCCAACCCTTATGTGACCATCCCGATTGTCACCGATCTGGGCCATGCCCGGAATATCCTGGTCGTACGAAGCTCGGACATCCTGGTAGCTATCTCCGGAGGGTACGGCACCTTGTCTGAAATCAGTATAGCCCTGAAACTGGGGAAACCGGTAATAGGCCTGAATACGTGGCCAAACATGGAAAAAGTCCGTTATGTCTCCACGCCGGAAGAGGCAATTAGCGCAATCTGACGGCCCAGGTGCTCCATCTCCTCAATGACATCTTCCACCTTTATGGTGAGAAGGGTCCTGTCTTTAACCACCAGTCGGCCATCAATGATGACATCCCTGACATCCCCGCCGCCGGCTGCATACACTAGATGAGAGCTAGGATCATATAGGGGTGTTAAGTGGGGTTTGTGAGTGTCGATTATGATCAAATCAGCCTTCTTTCCCACTTCAAGGGAACCGATCTGGTCTGCAAGGCCGATTGCCTTGGCGCCGCCTCTGGTAGCCAACATTAGTACCTGCCGGGCATCAAGGATTGTGGGATCCAGGTTAGTTACCTTGTGCAACTTAGCCAAAAAGTCCATTTCCTGAAACATGTCAAGATTGTTATTGCTGGCACAGCCGTCTGTCCCAAGTCCGAGAGCGACTCCCTTTTCCAGAAATCCAGCAACAGGCGCAACGCCCGAGGCAAGCTTCATCTCGCTTTCTGTGGTGACGGACACTCCAACATTTCTTCCGGCCATGATTCCCATATCTTTTTCATCTACCCATATGGCGTGGACAGCCAGTGTCCTGGAATTGAGGATGCCAAGCGAATCAAGGTACTGAACTGGCGAAAGGCTGTGCTTTGCCTGGATTTGCTTCACCTCACTCTGTGTCTCAGCCACATGAATCTGAAACAGCGTGTCTGTTTCATCAGCCACCCTGCGAGCCTCCCTCAAAGTCTTCTCACTGCATGTGTAAGGGGAATGACAAAAAAGACCGGGACTGATCAAGGAGCTCTTCCCTTGCCAGTTCCGGATGAATCGGAGAGCTTCGGCTACGTTCTTTTCAGGGTCAGGAACACCAGGGGCCGGAAAGTCTATGATCCCCTGCCCCAGGATGGCCCGCATGCCGGATTCCTCTACAGCTTGAGCCACGCTATCTTCAAAAAAATACCCGTCACAGCATGTTGTCGTGCCAGACAGAAGCATCTCCGCACAGGACAGACGCGTGGCTGTATAAACGGCTTCAGGGTTTAACCACCTTGCTTCAGCCTTGAATATGTAGTCATTTAACCACGTCATCAGGGGAAGGTCATCGGCCAGACCTCGAAAAAGGCTCATAGGAGCATGGGTGTGGGTGTTCACCAGTCCCGGCATGATGATCCCTCCCCGGGCGTCTATGATCTGGCGAGCTTCGGGCAATTGCTCTTCTGAGGTTTGTGCCTCGATGCGTTCAAGTCGCCCATCGGCTATGCACACGAGACCCTTTTCAATCACGTCAAAGGTTTGGTTAACCGTCAGGAGGATGCCATTGTGAACCACAATATCGTACGTCTTGTCTTCCGGCATGGTATGACCTTCGCCCTTCCGTCCGCCATCAGGCACCCGCTTTCAGGACGATACTTTGGGCAATCCGATTTACATCTTCCATCACGTTATCCACGTCAAGGGTAGCCAATACCCTGTTTTCCATTAACACCTGCCCGTTTACAATAGAGGTGACAACATCATGGCCCGAAACCGCATAGACAAGGTGAGAATAAACATTGTACATCGGTACTAGGTGGGGGCGCCGGGTGTCAATGATGATGATGTCCGCCTTTTTGCCGGGCTCCAGAGAGCCGATGTGGTCTTCCAGCCCTAAGACCCTGGCCCCGTCAATGGTGGCCATTCTTACCACAGTGCGGGCGTCCATAACAGTGGGATCAGAAGTGTGGACCTTATGGAGTTTGGCCACAGTATCCATCTCCTGAAACAGGTCCAGGTTGTTGTTGCTGGCGCAACCGTCTGTTCCAATCCCCACTATGATGCCATTCGCGAGAAGTTCCGGCACAGGGGCGATGCCAGAGGCAAGCTTCATATTGCTTTCCGGGTTGTGAGCGACCTTGACGTCAAAATCCTTAAGGAGGCTGATATCCTTCTGAGTCAAGGCCACACAGTGATCGGCAACGAGGTTAGGGCTCAAAATCCCAGTCTCTGCCAGGTGTTCTACAGGCGTTTTGTCATATTTTCCCCTAACTTGGGCAACCTCCTGCTCTGACTCTGACACGTGGATGACCATGAGCGCACCATTTCGATCGGCAATGGCCTTAGCCTGCCTGAGGAGGTCAGGAGAGCACAGATAGGGCGAATGCGGCTCAACGGCTATGGCAATAAGGGGATCATCGCGCCATTTGTCAATGAGGGCCTCAGTGTACTTAAAGCCTTCCTCAATAGGACCGTAGTTCGGAGAAGGAAAATCGTAAAGGACTTCTCCAACCACGGCCCGCATGCCTGCCCGCTTGACAGCCCGGGCCACGGCATCTTCGTATAGATACATATCACAGAACGTCGTGGTGCCGGAAAGGATCATCTCGGCACAAGCCAGCAGTGTCCCCTTGTAGACTATGTCAGGTGTGAGTTTGGCTTCAGCAGGAAAGATATGCTCTTCGAGCCACGACATTAGGGGCAGGTCATCGGCCAGGCCACGAAAGCAGGTCATGGCCGCATGGGTGTGGACGTTTATGAGGCCAGGCATTATGATACCACCACAAGCGTCAATGACTTTGCTTGCCTGATATTGGCTATCCAGGACATCTTCGGGGCCAATCTCCACAATGCGATCCCCGCTTACGGCCACAGCGCCTCGCTCAATCACGGCGTTGTCGGGGGCCATGGTGAGGACCTTCCCGTTTTTTATCATCATGTCAATGAACTGCATTTGGCAACTCTTCTACAACCTTTTCGATAAGAGCCTTCAGACGGGGAGCTGTAGCCTCGGCCGTGGCAATGACTTCATCAATCCGACAAGGCCTTGGGTTGTCCGGGAGATTCATGTTGGTAATAACCGAAAGGCCGAGGATGGCCATCCCCCCGTGCACGGCTGCAATCACCTCAGGAATCGTAGAAAGCCCCACGGCATCAGCGCCAATGGTCTTCAAAAAACGAATCTCCGCTCTTGTTTCAAGAGACGGGCCTGCAAGCCCCACATATACTCCTTTTTGAACACGAATACGGTTTTCGAGGCCGGCGTTCTCTGCAATGGCAATGAGTTTTGGGTCGTAGACTTGCATCATATCCGGAAATCGCGGCCCCCACTCCTCCACATTAGGCCCGACAAGGGGATTGCTGCCAGTCAGATTGATGTGGTCTGTTATGACCATGATATCACCAGCGCTAAACAAAGGATTGATCCCCCCTGATGCGTTCGACACTATGAGTGTCTTAACACCAAGGAGTTGCATAACCCTTACCGGCAGAGTGACCTCTTTCACGCTGTAACCTTCATAGTAGTGAAAACGTCCCTGCATGGCCAGAACCGGTTTTCCTTTCATGTTGCCAAACAACAACCTCCCTTGATGGCTCACAACCGTTGAAACGGGGAAGTGCGGAATATCCCCGTAGTCCACAGACATGACCTCTTCCAGACTCTCTACACTAGCGCCAAGGCCTGTGCCAACAAGCAAGCCTATGTCTGGCCGGGCCGAAATCTTGGCCCCTATGAACTCCGTGGCTTCAAGGGCTTTATTTTTGAACGATTCCATGGTAGGACTCCTTTCCAATAGAAAGTCGGAGTGTACCTTAAGATAGGCGACTCACTTTAGTCAAACAGAACTTACCCCCCTTACAGGTTTTGGGGGTTTGCCGACTGAATCAAAGACGGTAGACGAAGGAATATGGCACAGCTTATAACTAGAACTGGAATTGTAAAGGCAATCCACGGCCCAATGGCAGTGGCGGTGACCCAGCGTGAGCCGGCATGCGAGAGTTGCAAGGCCAGGGATAGCTGTGAAGCCCTCGGAGGATCCGGCTCCAGTGTGGAGGTAAGGGCCCGCAACACAGCCGGGGCTCAGGTGGGAGACACTGTGACGATAGGCCTGCGAAGCGCTTCCCTGCTCAAAGTTTCGTTTTACATTTACACGGTGCCGATATTGGCGCTTATTGGGGGCATGCTTTCCGGATACTTGCTGGCAAAGATATTCTCACTCGGCGAGGATCTGATGGTGGGTATCATGGCAGGACTTGCACTTGCCTGTTCATTCGTGTGGCTTGGGAAAAAAGGACGTGAACTTTCCAGAAGACAGGAGTTTACGCCTGAAATTATAGCAAAAAAAAGCCCTGAAAAGACCATATCGCTTTCATAATCCGAGTCACCGTGCATCACGAATATGTAACCGTTCAAAGGTTACATTTATGCCGTACGGAATTGTTTTGAAAGATGAACGTCGAACATCGAACGTCCAAGCCTACTTCGCCGAAGTGGCTACGAAGGCTGAAC
>JADFWI010000261.1 GCA_015222985.1 Pseudomonadota bacterium
AACCTGTGAACGCTTAGGGCTCGCGCAAAAATAACTTCACATTTTGGCATCTCAGCTTCAGCCCATCTTTGACCGATGCCTCACTCGCAAACTCCTCGAAATAGCTCGCTATTCCTACGGTTTTGCTCAATCGGATCGGCCAAATCTGAACCAAATCTGAGCGCCAACTCTGCGAACTTATTCTTGCGCGAGCCCTTACCTCGAATTGAAGGAGTTGGGAATCCGGCCACGGCGCAATAGAGGAGAGCGCCCGTCATCTGGGCCAGGAATTTGACGTGCCCAAAAAAAATTGGTGCCGGGCGGACCTCAAGTTCGCCCAGGTTTGGCCGGGAATTTTGTGGTGTGTGTAGCTGTATCCTGCCTTACTTTTTCGGTTTAAAGTACCTGATATCCAGTATGGACCCCTTCCTTTGTTTCTTCGGTTCAAAGACCGCCTCAACGGGCATGCCGATGTAAACCTCTTCGGGCTTCACCTCTCCCAGGCAGTGAACCAGTCCTCCGTCGGTGTCATCAATTTTGACCATGGCTATGAGAACAGGTTCATCACTGTCGCTTCCATCAAGCTTTCTATGACAAACCGTGAAGGTGTGCACCCGTCCTTGTGGCAAAACCTCGACATAATTGTCCTCGATCCTGGCAAAACAACGTTCGCAGTAAATTCGCGCCGGGAGGTAGACCACGCCACATGAAGTGCATTCGGCAGCCGCGAATTTGCCGTTTACGACACGCTGAAAAAATTTTTCTCCCGCTCTTCCCGTGGTGTACACATAGTTTACAGGAATTCTCCCACGCCAATAGGTTAGGTCTACAGTCCTACTGTGTCGTTCAGCTAGTCCCATCTATTGAACCTCCTATTTCATAACCGTTCACGCGACTCAAGGCTTTCACCCAACACCTGAACCCCGTGGACCGTTACCCTATCGGCTTGAAATACTCTATATCAGTGATAGCCCCAACGCGCTCGGCTTCAGGTCGCCATACGGCCTTAACCCGCATGCCGACAAAAATCTTTTCAGGCTTGACCTCATCGACAAGATGAAGGATGCCCATCCCCCTGGAGGCCCCATCGATCTCAATTACCGCAGGCGTGTAAGGACGCTGGCCCTTGGGGATACGCCCCGCGGCCCAGTCCACATAGCTGATGGCAAAGGTGTTGACCGTGCCAGTATCCTTGACAGGGACCCACTCGTCGGTAACCTTCCAACACCTTTCGCAAAACATCCTGGGAGGAAGCATGATTCTGTTGCACTCACGGCATCTCTTGGCCATGATCCGTCCCTGTTTCAGCTCTTCGAGATATCGCCCAATGGCAACCCCGTTGTCCCAGGCGTACTGGAGGTTCGGCTCCCAGTCCACGGTGAAGACCTTCCCTTTTGATAAATCCTTATTGCTCAAACGAGTTGCTGTTTTTTCCAACAGATCAGCCGTGATCTCCATGAAACCACCTCCTTAGGGCTCGCTTAAAAATAACTTCACATTTTGATGCGCCGATCAATCCCGCCTGGCTGCGTTGCTCGTCGGTTAAATAGCTTGCTATTCGCCCTCCTCGCGTCTTGCCATGCGGGCGCCTCGACTCCTGAAAATGTAAATTTATTTCTTCGCAAACCCTTAGCTTCGCATCACCACAACGGTACCCACCTGCATCAAATCGCCCCAGGCCTGAGCCACGCCCGTGGTAGGTCTTCCCGGAACCTGGCGATTGCCTGCCTCTCCCCGGAGCTGCAAGAAGATTTCGACGACCTTCATCAGACCCGCTGCAGCAATTGGGTTACCTACCCCCAGAAGTCCTCCGGAAGGACAAACAGGCAGGTTCCCGTCTCTTTGAGTCACGCCATCTGCCAGCAGTTTTGGAGCCTCTCCCTTTCCGCACAGCATCAACCCCTCCATGTGATGAAGTTCCTTGTATGTAAATGGATCGTAAGGTTCGGCAATGTGAATCTCCTTGTGAGGTTCCCGTATCCCCGCCATCTTATATGCCTGGCGGGCCGCCACCTCCAAATATTCCGGATAGCAAAGGTCTCTGGTGCACCAGTAGGCCGTATCCAGTGCATAACCCACACCGTCGATCCACACGGGTTTGTCCGTGATGCGCCGGGCCACGTGCTCTGCGGCAAGGACCACGGCTACGGCCCCGTCGCTGGTGGGGCTGATATCCAGACGGTGCACGGGATGGGCCAGCACCTCGGAGTTGAGCACGTCCTCTACGGTAATCTCCTCTGCGATCTGGGCGGCCGGATGGTCAAGGGCATTCTTTTTGTTTTTCACTGCCACCGGAGCTATGTCCTTATTAGTCAAGCCATACGTGTGCATGTAACGATGCATCTCCATCGCAAAAATCCAGATCAAGGTCGGATACAGAGGCTGTTCGGTAGTATGATCAAAAATCGTCAGAAAGGCGCCTGCAGGATGGGGATAGCAACTCGACATCTTCTCTTCTGCCACTACAAGGCATGTATCGAACATGCCTGAGGCCACGTGAAACCAGCCGTGGATTGGCGCAAAAACGCCGGTGCCCCCTCCCACATAGTTGCGCATCACGGGCTTTCGATAGGCACCGGATCCGTCGTGCAGGAACTCGCCGTTCATATGCACGCCGTCAAAAGCATCCGGCGCAGTGCCTATGCTTACGGAGTCGATGTCTTTTAAGGATAATTCACAGGAGTCCAGGGCCATCTTCGAGGCTTCATAGGCCAACTCCTTGGGGGTCTCAAGTGCCCTGCGAACGAACTTTGTCATCCCAGCCCCGACGATCGCCACTCTTCTCATTCCCATTTCAATGACCTCCCTCATTACTCATAACGGCTACGGCTCCGGTGGTGGTGGGGACACCTCGCCACGTCTGGGCCACCCCGATGTGCGTATCTTTCACCTGGTTCTTGCCTTTTTCCCCTCGCAATTGCAAGACAACCTCCAGCACCTTGTGAGCGCCATTGGCCTCATAGAGGTGTCCCACGCCCAGGCATCCCCCCGACGGATTCACGGGAAGCTCCCCGTTGATCTCGGTAGCCCCCGATTCCGTGAGATACCCTGCTTCGCCCGGCTTGCACAGCTTGAGGGCTTCAAGATGCTGAAGCTCTTTATAAGAGTATTCGTCATTGATTTCCACAAAATCGATCTCACTCCGCGGGCTTCTGATGCCTGCCTGCTTGTACGCCATCTCTGCGGCCAATCGCGTATAGACCGCTGAACCCCAGTCGCGGCTTTCCAGAGTGGGAGTGTCGGAACACCATCCTATACCGCAAATCCATATTGGAGACTCGCTGAGCGAGCCTGCCAGATCCTCTGAGGCCAAAACGACGACGACGGCACCATCAGAAGTAGGGGCAACATCAAGTTCCCTCAGTGGGTCTGAGACAACCTCCGCATTAAGGACATCCTCCACGGAAACCATGGCCCCGTGACCGGCCAGGGGGTTCGTAAGGGCATTGCGCCGATTCTTGACAACTACCAAAGCACAGGCATCTCGATTGGTTTGCGTCTCGTATAAGTATCGATTCATCTCTAAACCGGCGATGAAATCGGGATGCAAATCCAGCGGCCGATTGTAGACCGGGTCCAAGGCAAAATTTACCAATTCGGCCTGTGTGAGCATGTTGGAGGCCTTGCTGAGGGCCTGCACAGCTACAATACGGCTGAATCCCGACTGAATCATCATGCAGCCCTGGGCCAGAGACTGCATAAAATCCCCGGCTATCGTGCTGACAGGCTTGTGTATGGCCCCCAACTGGTCATTGCTGTATTCATCTGCAATGCTGTAACCCTCGAAAAAATCCTCAGAAGTGGCCACAAACCCGTCTATATCTTTGGGTTCCACACCTCCATCTGAATACGCCTTCACTGCCGCCTCATGGGTCAGCTCCCGGTAGGAGACATCGGGAGTCGTGGCCCGAAAGCCCGTGGTCCCGACTCCGACTATAGCGACTTTCTTTAACATCAACTAGGCCCTCCCTTTCTCACATATTTAGACTGTTAATCATGATGGTCTCGTAAAAAGTCGAAAAACACCTCTTTCTGTCATTCCGGCGAAAGCCGGAATCCAGTTTATTCAGCTAGTTACAAAGGC
>JADFWI010000262.1 GCA_015222985.1 Pseudomonadota bacterium
GAAATCCTTTGCGCTTTCCGCAGGTTGTCCCATTTCCGTGAAGCTTCCTCATCTACAGTCCAAAATCCGCGGCAAATTCAGCTGGGCCAGCACCATCACCATCAAGGTCACCTTTACGGCTATGGCAGAAAACATCATTTCATCTGTATCGGTCAGCCCACCCTCATGAGTGACGATCAAAGTAACGTCATAAAAGCCACGTGCAAGGTCAGATACTGTTGGTTTCACCCCTTGGGCGGAGCATTGGGGAGAACGACGTTGGCTTTGACAGCGCCATGGAGGTAATCTATAAAGGATCCACGCCCAGAGGACGGGGTTTTCCAGAAACCAATAAAGGGGGCCGGAGGAAAAGATGTCGATTTGCATCTTGGCATTTCTAATTTTGGCAGGGGTTTTGTTTACCTTCAAACTGTTATATGTGCTTGCAACAGCGGGGGTCCTTCCCATGACCCAGGGAGCACTGTTCACCTCTACCGCTTCCGTAAGAATTGAAGCGTTTTTGGATGCTGTGCCCATGAACCCCAATGAGTTGCTGGTGGACCTGGGGTGTGGGGACGGGAGGGTCCTTCGGGCGTCGCGAAGACGTTACGGGGTGAGGGCCTTGGGCTTTGAGGTGAATGCCATGGCCTATTGCATGGCCCGTGTTTTGAGCCTTGGGACGAGAGGCATTCAAGTTAAGTGGAAGAACTTCTGGTCCCAAAACCTCAGGGATGCTGATATTGTTTTCTGTTACTTGTTTCCGGATGTCATGAAACGCCTGGGCATAAAATTGGAGGAAGAGCTTTGTCCTGGGGCTCGCGTTGTCTCGTGTAATTTCTCTGTTCCGGGATGGGCTCCCTTTGAAGTTGTATACCCTGACTCAACTTGTCATGGCGACGCCATCTATATTTATCGCTTGCCAGACTCCTGTCCTGGAAGAGAAATCGGGAAGGTGACAAATTGAGAAAATCCTTGCGAGTTCAGTTTTCTTGGTTTTCCAAAATCAACAAACCAACCAGATGGTGACCCTTGTATCGTCCCTGATCTTCCTTTGTGATGTGTTTAATCTCTGTTTTCAATTCTTCCGGGGGCACCGAGAAATCCGTCGTGTGATATTTCATATTCAAGACCTTGCCAACCTCAAGGTTGTTCAAGATAGCCGAGTCTTCCCTTACCACCAGACACATCCCCTTAGAAGACATATTCCAGATCTTGAACTGGTAAAGGTGTCCTGATTCAGTTTCCTTAAACTCCACGCTGTGATATTTCTCTAACTCGGTTCTGGGTTCGGATCTTTTTTCCTCTACGTTGGCTGTCACTCTTCATCCTTTCAAAAGCACAAAACCCGGCCTCTCTTCGCGAGAAACAGGGTCTTTGGAGAATCAATGCATAGCTTCCTCTGCCCAAGGTTAACGTATTTCAGTCACTTTTTTATTAAACTATCATCAAATCAAATGGTTAGTCAAGGATATTTTGGATATATTTTTTGAGTATGAGATGTTATAGGGAATGAATGAAGATTGCCACATTCAACGCAAACGGGATACGGGCTCGACTTCCCATCATCCTGGAATGGCTAGACAAGGAATCCCCTGATGTCCTGTGTCTACAGGAGACCAAGGTGCAGGACGTCGATTTTCCGCGTGAGCCTATCGAGAACCTTGGTTACCACTGCGCCTTCCGGGGACAAAAGGCCTACAACGGTGTCGCCATTCTGAGCAAAAGGCCACCAGAAAAGGTGTCATTGGGGTTTGGCGATGGAGATGTCAGCGAAGAACCCAGGTTGCTTGTGGCAACCATCAACAATATTCCCATTGTGAACACGTACGTCCCCCAAGGATATGCCCCGGAGTCTGACAAATTCAGATATAAGCTCGAATGGCTTCAACGTTTAGGAAGCTATTTTGTACGGTATTTTCAACCAGATATACCTCTTTTATGGGTAGGGGATCTTAATGTGGCGCCAGAGCCCATAGATGTGTACGATCCGAAAGGGCTTTTGGGACACGTAGGATTTCATCCTGACGAACACGAAGCCCTTTCAGCTCTCAAGGCATGGGGTTTTGTGGATGTGTTTCGCAGGCATGAGTCCGGGAGCAAGATGTATACGTTCTGGGACTACCGGATCCCAAACGCCGTGCCCCGAAACCTGGGATGGCGGCTGGATCACATCTTGGCCACGCCCCCACTCGCCCAAAAATCGACCCGTGCATGGATTGATATGTCGCCGAGATTGGCGAACAAGCCTTCAGATCACACGTTTGTGGTAGCTGAGTTTGAGGTTGACTAGTGCCCTGCCCCACCCAACGTCGCCCGTCGTGGGCACGAGCGCTTTAACGGAACACAAAGGGTGTAGATGTTTGTTCTTGGGTTACAAGGAAGTCCGCGTACTGAAGGAAATACGAGCATTTTGCTCTCAACGTTTCTTGCCGAGGCCGAAAGGCTTGGCGCACGCACACTCTGTATGGATGTGGCCCTCAAGAATATCTCACCGTGTCAGGAATGTGGCGTTTGCGAAAAAGAGGGCTTTTGTCCGATTGATGATGACATGCAGTCCATCTACCCCTTGCTTCGCCAGGCAGACATCATCGTCATGGCCACCCCGATATTCTTTTACGGCCCCACGGCCCAGATGAAAGCCCTTATTGACCGATCACAAGCCCTTTGGGCCAGAAGATATGTGCACGGACTCATTGATCCGGGCGGCAAGTGGCGCCGTGGCTTTTTGCTGTCTTTGGGAGCCACAAAGGGAAAAAACCTCTTTGAATGTGTCAGCCTCACGGCCAAGTACTTCTTTGATGCGGTCGGGGCGAGCCTTGAGGGCGCTCTCACCTACAGGAAGATCGAAGGGCTGGGTGAAATAGCAAACCACCCCACAGCCTTGTCAGATGCGAAGAAGGAGGCGGGAGCGCTTGTAGCCAGCCGTATTAACAGAAAAAAGATCCTTTTTGTCTGCACGGAAAATGCCTGCCGAAGTCAGATGGCGAGTGCCTTTGCCCAGTATCATGCCGGCGACAGGGTTGAGGCGAAAAGCGCAGGGAGCGCGCCTGCGCAAGAGGTCAATCCCCTCATGGAGGGGGTGATGAGAGAAAAGGGCATGGACATGGCCTTTCGCAAGCCAAAATCCATTGAGGAATCCACGCGCTATTGGCAACCGGAGATGATTATGTACATGGGCTGCAAAGATGCGTGCCCCATCTTTCCCGGAATCCCGGAGCAGGATTGGAATCTGCCGGATCCTTCAGGAAAATCGATAGACTTCATGCGGCAGGTCAGGGATGATATTCAAAAAAGAGTAGAGGTGCTCATAACTGAGACTGCTCGGGACGTCTCGAGAACACGTGTTTAGAGTGCCGCCAATTTGGTGGTTTTTGCAAGATCGTCATTTTTTGCCATAGGAGACAAACAGGCTCAAAGTAGCTTCAAGGGCGATCAGATTGCAACGCATTTTCTGTAACAGTATTAATTTCTTGACAAAAGGGATGGGTTAGGTTAAATTAAAAAAATTAGGTTAGAGATTGACGTTCAATAACTGAAACCCAAATTGCATAGGAGTGACGAGTAATGGCCCTGACGAAAGAGGACATTGTGAGCTCGATTTACAATGAGCTTGAGATTCCCAAGAAAAGGTCCGCTGAAGTGGTCGAATCACTGTTGGAGATCATCAAGAAAACGCTCAGCAATGGCGAAGACATCTTGATCAGCGGGTTCGGAAAATTCTGCGTCAAGAGCAAGAAAGAGCGGAGAGGCAGGAATCCTGCCACTGGCGAGCATCTGATGCTGCGATCGAGACGAGTGGTGACATTCAGGTGCTCCGGCGTTTTAAGGGATAAGGTAAACAGTAGCGGTTAGATTCCCTTCTGCGATTCCGGAGTTAATTCAATTTGAGATAAGGGCCCGGAGCCGTTCCAGGTTCAGGCGATCATAGTCCGTCAACCCGTCCTTTTTCGGTGTTTCAAGGATCTTGGGAACGGCCTTTAGTCTGGGGTCGTTCATGATGAACCGGAAGGCGTTTATGCCTATGGCTCCCTTTCCGATGTGTTCGTGTCGGTCGACCCTGCTCCCAAGCCCCTTCTTAGAGTCATTAACATGAATAACGCGTAGAAGCTCAAGGCCTATGACTTCGTCAAAGTCCCTGATAGTCTGTTCATAGGTGTTCTTTTTGCGCAAATCATAACCTGCCGCAAACACGTGGCATGTGTCAAAACAAAATCCCACCATGTCTTTTTCTTCTATCATATGATAAATGGCGGCCAACTGCTCGAACCTGCAGCCAAGGTTTGATCCCTGGCCGGCCGTGGTTTCAAGGAGAAGCCTGCAGCGGGCCTCAGGAACTTTTTCAAATGCCCTGTTGATGCATTGTGCAATTCGCTGCAACCCTTTTTTCTCCCCGGTCCCCATGTGGGCGCCCGGGTGGATGACGACATTGGGTATGCCGAGTTGAGATGATCGCATAAGCTCGTGCTGAAGCGCCTCTTGGGACCTTTCATATTTATTGCGATCAGGGGAGGCCGGATTGATCAAATAGGAAGCATGGGAGCAGATGGACTCTATCCCACTCTTCTTCCTTGCAAGATCGAACTGTTGAACATCTTGAGCAGAGAGCCGTCGCTCCTCCCAGGTAGTAGGGTTTTTCGTGAACATCTGCAAGGCCGTGCACGCGTATTCAGAGGCAGTCAGCACGGCATTGTGCAGGCCGCCTGCTATGGAAAAATGCGCTCCCAGAAGGATCCCTTCGGGTTTCTTTGTAAGATGCATGTCTTTGCCTGGTGTCATAAGTTACTGTGGCCATCTCGAAAATC
>JADFWI010000263.1 GCA_015222985.1 Pseudomonadota bacterium
ATTTGAGATACTCGAATAGGACCAAAGACGAGAAGACCAAGGGCGTTCTGTTTGAAATAGCACAAGAAGAAAAGGCTCATCTTGCAGCCCTTGGCCGCGTAATGGATAAAAACGTGTGAACCCTGTCCCAGGCCTGATGCACCCTTTCAATGGGCCATCTGAAAAACTTCAGTAGCATTGAATCCGTAAATCATTATACCCTTCCTATTCAGTGGCATTCTCGATAGTAGTTTGTGTTACGGCTCTGCCTATCATGTTCAGTAAAACTGAACCAGTATCTGGTATGATAATTACATGAATACTCTTCGTTAGAATGCGCGCCGAATCACTTCTTTTGTCACTTGGGCTGTGATATGTTTTCATTTTATGGATTTCTAAGATCATACATAGTCATGCAATACTTGCGCTAATACCAAAGAATGTGCTTCCCGGCATAAGTCTGTGTGCGGTGATTTCATTAAAACCGCTTTCATTCAACTGAGCTGTTAGTTGGTCCAAGTCCGGCAAAGGTGTTAACCCTTCAAGAGAGCAATTAACCATATTGAGATTCGCCGCTCCAATGTCTTTGCCCATGCTCTGAAAATTCATAGCTACAGCTACTACGCCATTCGGGGACAGCATTGAACGAAGTCTATTCAGTAATTCCAAACGTTTTTCGGATGGGAAATAGTAAATGATATTATATAAAGTAATTAAGTCAAAAGGACCTTCGAGACCTTCAGGAGAGACGAGTATATCTCCCTCAACAATCCTGAATTTATTACTCAAGCCCCATTTTTCCATGTTTTGCCTTGCTTGGTCGACTACTTCTTCGTCTATGTCAATGCCGATGCCAGATGCGTTCTGATTGGCGTTATGAATACTTTGCAGGAATACGCCTGAACCACATCCAACATCGAGAACCCTCATGGGATTTTTTCCCGTAACAATATTTGTCATAAAATCCCGAATTAAAGGCTCGCCGATTTTTGCAAATCTTGCGACTAGGCTTCCCATTTTCTCAAGATCATTCCCCAGCGCAGCTCCGTGTATACGGTCAGCCGCGTTACGATACGCTGAACTATAATACGTAATGTTAGCCTGAATCATGGCCGCGAGTATATCACCTTCATTGCCCCTAACCGCTTTGGACCTTTTTCCCTTAATACTGTATGCACCGTTTTTGTATGCGAGTTCTTTGACTGAGAGGCCGACATCAAGGAGTGCTTCGAGAATCTCCGACCGCTTAACATTGAGTTTCTTAATCAAGTCATCTGTGGAGGAGGGAGTGGATAAAGCTTCAAGCAGACCTGATTCGAGCGCAGCATAGATAAAATGCATTCTCACAAAAGCCTGCCAGTCTTTTATTATCGGAAATAGACCAGGCATCTTCATTGTTCGTAGCACTGTAATCAGATATTTCAATTTCATAATGTTTTCCTGCGATTTCTGATCATCGGGCTAATATGTAGAAGCCTAGGTCAACTTGTTCGCCCATTACCGTTTCGAATAGCTTATATTTTACGACTAACCGTTTCGCTAGCTCGGCAATCCATCCGGCAGAGGTATCGACATAAACAATCATCCCACCAGGACGACGTACCCTGGAGAACTCTGCAAACCATGGAATGGTATTCTGCGCCAATAGCAAATCTACCGATTGATCTGTCAGTGGTATAGCAAAGGTATCCGCCTGGACATGAAAAACATCTGTGGTCACATCATTACAGTTATTGCGTGCTTGCATCACCATGCCATGCAGAATATCAAATGAAATAAAAGTCGCATTTGGGAATTGTTTGGTGGCCTGTTTGGTTACAAAGCCTGTTCCACTTCCACAATCCAAGATAATAGGAGTTTTGTCGCTAATCATTTTTTTTGCTTCTGCTAAACCTTCAGCCATCGCTAAGCCATACCGTCCATGAAAAGAATCAATAATGTCTTGATAGCGATTGCCATACAGTCGCCCAAAACAAAACGAAATAAAAAGGCGGGTAATGGACAATTTCGCTACCATAGGCATCAGCAAAGGTGGCGTAATAATACTAAATAGAATTTGGGTGAGAAAATGTGATAGGCGGTTCAATAATTTTCCCATAAACAAACCTCCAGACGAAGGCCGTCCGCCCCTATTATCTGAAGCAATCAAGACCTATCTATTCTTCGTGAAAAAGTGATGATCAATCATGGTTCCAACGAAATCTAGTCGCTCCTCAGTGTTAAAAGTGGTTTGCTTGAGTCCCATGATAAGCCCTGAAAAATAGAAAGCACCAAATGCCAGTGCTCCCTTATGAACGTTTGTGTCGACCGGCAATTCTCCATTTTCAACGGCTTTCTTGAATAACTCCGCTATCTCCTTCAGGAATAACATTAATTGATTATCGAGGATCTCCCCATGTTCTCCTTTCAGAAAAAGAGCTTCTTTTATCAAATTTCTAGAAAATGATGGATCGGTTGCATAAAAACCGTATATTCTTTCGGTTATGTGCAGGAGTTGCTTCTTTATTCCAGCTTCAGGTAGAGATTTGAATGCATCGACAACTATCTTTCCCAGATCTTCTTGATATGCAGCGACCAATAGAGAAGGCTTGTTCTGGAAATGTTTAAAAATTGTCCCCAAGCCAACACCGGCCCTGCTGGCCAATTTACGCATGGTGGTTTGTGCATAACCGTTCTCAGCAAACAATACATAGGCTGCATCGAGGATGATCCTTCTTGTGTCCTCCTTTTGTTGCTGGCGGCGAGCTTTCTTTTGTTGTGCGGTCATTGTGTATAAGCAATTATGGTGAACATGTTCCATTAGCGAACATGTTCACCATAGCTGTCTTGCAAATTCTTGTCAAGAGTTTTGTTGAAGAAACCGGTGTGGAAAATTACTGAAAGGGGATTGGAGAGACTAAGCTCTCAATTTTTTGCGGTATTTTGGCAATCCCAGAGGCTGAAAAGCCATTTCCAGCCGAATCGGCGGAAAAATGAGATTGGGCCTGTGATGGGAACCTAAAGGAAAATGGCTCAAATCCGGGAAAATGCAAATTGCTTTTGGAGACCGAAAAAAGTTCACTTTTTCAGAAGGTTAGCTTGATAGAGAGTTGTGTCCTACAAGTCTGCTCTTCGACTGTGGATCAACAAATGAACTTCGTCAAATTCCGTGGTAGATATAATCATCCTTGGGTAGGGAATACCCTGCAAAAACCAGGTGCCGGGCGTTGCCTACAACCAATCCCAACTCCCTAAAGATACCCTCCAAGACATAGTGCCTTTCAGACTTCATGGCGCTCTGTAGGATGAGCGGCGCATCATAGGGCCTGGTTATCGACCCGCAGAAAACGTACTGAATGACGCCGTACTCGCCGCGCCGGTTGTGCTCTCTCTCCTCCTCAGTTCGAGGCTTCCACGCGTCGTTTAGTCCAGGCAACAAATCTGGTCCAAAGGCCACAGTCGAATATAGGTCCTCAAAGGTGCGGCCAAAATCTGTGAAAAGTCTCCCGCATCTGGGACAGATCCGCCAGGCCAATCCCGCATGAGGGAAGAGCATTTTTCCTACTCTAACTACCCTTGATTTTCCATCACCATGATACTTGGGATCATTGATCCGTTTGCAAGTCGACTCGTTCATCATGAAGGCTAAAAGATCTTCATCGCCGGTGTCATATTCATCCAATATCTTGCGAATGCCAATACCATCGCCAGAATCGTTGAATAACCGAAGGGTGCTTCTGCCTAATGGCAACTTGGAGTCGTTGACCTGCTTGTGCGCATTGAAGATAAGCCAGGCCATAACGGGGTCCCAGTTATAGGATATGAAAGCGTATGAATAATAATAGAACCGGTGTTGATCGGGCCTGTAGTCCCATCTGTGAAAAGCCTCTGACTCTTCCCACATTAGCTCCGCCATGGTTCTGGCAATGGTCCAATATGGGCAAAGCTTTTTTTTAGAAAAGCGCCCCGGCTTTTGTTGTATGAACATTCTGTGAATCGTGGCCGTTAGATGAGTCAGACATCTCTTCACGCCAAGGAGTCGGTGATTGTCGACTTGCCCACCTTCGCATTTACATGCTATGGTAAGCTCACCCTTAAGAATACGTGCCGTGCCCGGCACACAACCAACGGCTGAAGTAGGACTGGCAAAATCGCTGCGCTCTTTTGCCAGCCTCTTAGCCGCGCCGTTAGAATTGTAGCATTAGATTTGACCTTCAAAGTGGTTTATATAGTATTTAAGAAAAAGATTTTGGGGTAGTAATGGATGTTTAGAATGCCAAACTTCAAAGCTCAAGGTTCAAATGAATGTCAAAATCCAAATGCCAAATCAGTAAGGCTTTGACATTTGACATTTTCACGCTCGATTGCATCCAGATTGATAACTCCAAAAGCATTTTCTGGAAATCTATAGACAGAAAGGAAAGAACTATGGAAACCAGTGAATCGTTACTCAAAAAAGCAATGCTCCTGAAACCCCAAGATCGATTGTTGTTGATCGATGGACTTGTTCGTACCCTTGATGAACCCAATAGGGAGATTGACGCGATTTGGGCCGAAGAGGCTGAAAAACGACTAAGAGCACATAGGGAAGGCAAAACACATGGAGTCCCATTTAAGGATGTTTTTGGCGAAGACCTGTAGAGATGAAAATCGTTTTTGATCAACTCGCCCAACTGGAATTGGACGACGCATCGGAATACTATGAATTTGAAGTGCTGGGTTTGGGCGCACGATTTAGAGATGAGGTCAAGCGTGCAATCCGCAGAATTCGTGAATATCCTGATGCCTGGGCCAAAGAAAAAAACGATGTGAGAAGGTACCTTCTTTACAAATTTCCGTACAAGATACTCTATTCAATTGAACCGCAGCACATCTACGTTATTGCAATTGCCCATTGTCACAGACGTCCAGATTACTGGATCGACCGTATTTTGGAGAAATCCTAACAACCGCTTCAACACGGACGTGAAAAGCCGCAAGCCTTTTCACGCCGGTTAAGCGGAGCGTTGGGAGAGGAGATCAATATGAACGACATCGATATGCAAATTCAATGGCAGGAAGGCAGCGGCGAGTCCGTAGAAATCGGCTACCTGAATCCTAACGGCCAGCAGTGCTGCGGTCATTGCGGCGTTCCGGGGACCGACCATGGGCAGTATGCGTACAAGACCGAGTGTACTATCTGTGGCTATGTGTATGGAACAAATGGATCCGACATGCACGAAAGGCGATGTCCCGAATGTCAGGAAGGGGCTGCGGGGATCAAGTACTGGAGGATTCCCAACAGCTAAGTGCATGCGATCTTAGCAAATCCGCTGCGGGAGAGAAAGAGAGCAATATCCATCATGGCAAACCGTAGACGAAAACTCACTGCCGCTGAAAAGGCGGAAAAAAAGCGGCGGCAGAAGGAGTACATGACCATCTTTATCAACGGGAAACAGAAGCGAGTTAAGCGGCCGCCAACCATTAATGGTATGGATGTGGACGAGTTCATCCGGAGGAATGCAGATCCCATCTGGTTACACCAAAATG
>JADFWI010000264.1 GCA_015222985.1 Pseudomonadota bacterium
TCGAACACCGATACGTGCCGGATCCCGAATATCTCGGCTGCGGGCGCAACCACCGAACTGAATGATTACACGCCGGCAGGTGATGCCGAGATCGTAGTATATGGCAGCACCCGTAGCGTTCCGGAATTGCCGATGAAACGGGACGGTGCGCCAACGCCTGCTGTTATGACCCGTGCTGCGCTGCAACTGACAGGCATCCCGTACCTCTTCGTAAACGCAGGACTCCGGATCGTGCCAGATGTTCCGGCAATCGATCTTGGCGCCGTGCCCGGACACGACATCAGGTATGGAGGCGCTGTACCGTATACAGGTACGATCTATGAGCGCGCAACACAGATTGGCATGCAACTCGGGAAACTATCGGACTTTATCACTATAGGTGAAAGCATCCCCGGCGGCACGACCACAGCTCTTGGCCTCCTCACAGCACTCGGGTATGATTACGGTGTCAGCAGCAGTTACATGAAAAACCCCCTCGATATCAAACATGCGGTTGTGCGGCAAGGCATCGATGCATCAGGACTTACTACAGGCAAGGCGCGTGCCGATCCGCTGCATGCCATCGCAGCCATCGGCGATCCGATGATGCCTGCTGTTGCAGGACTGGTCCGCGGCATGACCTCGTCTGACATGAGCATCGTTCTTGCAGGCGGTACCCAGATGATTGCGGTATTTATGATACTTACGCATCTCGGTATCGATACCAGCAGAATCTCGATTGCGACCACGAAGTACGTGTCTCAGGACCCTTCGATCGACTTTGATGCGGTGATCCGCGATCTCGGATGCCCAATCCATGTTGTCGATCCCGGATTTGCCGGTTCGAGTATAGCGGGATTGCGCAAATATGAGGCAGGCGAGGTCAAGGAAGGCGTCGGCGCAGGCGGTGCGATGTATGCAGCGGGATTGCTTGGCGTTACCCAAACTGAGATGCTTGGTGCGGTCGAGGCAGTATATGAAGAGTTGATGGGCCGGTAAGGAGGGGGAATCACTGATTGGATTAAAGATCAGTACCCACGATATCTCCAATACCCAGGAGATACAGCAATATAATCAGTATTGGTTGATGAATCAGGTAGATTAACAACGAATTCCTTCCTAAAAGGCAAAACAATCCTGTAAAATTAAAATTGGAGAGATCATAAAGTTTAAATTTACGTGTGCAGTCAGGATATAGTAAATTTCCAAAAAAGATCCCGATCAGAACCACTCCAAACCATGGGAAAATTGGGAAGTAGTCAACGGTATAAAAATAGTCGGGCATGAGTCCTAACCACAACAACCATGGAAAATCAAAAGTAAAGTTCTTCAAATAGATTCCAAGAGCTATGAAGGCAATACCCAGCAACAGGTTCCAATAATGGAGTTTTAAGAAAGGGTATGCCAGGATAATCGATATTCCAATGAGATGGAGTATCCCAAATAGAACAAAGCCGTCTCTCAAAAAGATCCATGTCATCAAGGTAATAACTAAGCCCCATGAAAATATCCTTAAGCCTCTTTTGATATATCTCAGGTATAATTTTTTTCTTAAATTCGGTATTTTCTCGGATCTTGAAAAACTGATAGTTAATGATACTCCAACTAAAAAAATAAAGATTGTGGCAGTAGCACGCGCAAAATATAGCCAAAAACCAGAGTGTAAATTGAGATCACGCCCGCCAAGATAAGTCAGATCATAGAGAATATGAAAGACTATCATCATGATTATCGCAAGTCCACGCAGGAAATCTATCTCCCAAAACCGCTTTTCAGGATGCTTATTCATTGAACTGCTGCCCATGTCATGCGTTGCATGTCACCATATTTTAACCGAATTACCATTAGCAAGTCAAATCAAATAGACCTCCCCTCTTTTCTCGTTGTGCCCTTAATAAGGATAGGGCAGCAACTCGATACGGTGGCTTCCAAAACAACATACCCATCACACTCTGCAACACAATATAGTGCGCTTTCACGCTTTTTTTTGCATCGCCTATTATTTATACCCTTCATCATTCACTATCTTTAGCAAAGCAGCAGCCACTTCTAAAGAAGTATAATCTTCCTGAACAAGTTTTCCAACCAAATTACTACATTTTCCCAGATGCCCGGCATCAATAATCCCTTTAACCTTTTCTAAAAGCAAGTTCGTCCTGATCTCTTCGACGTCACTTACCGAAGGAACTTTCTGAGGTACCATTTTAGTTTTTGTGAATCGTTGTATCTGCCTTATTCTATATGCCTCCTTGCTGGTCACAAATGTAAACGCACGCCCCGCTTTTCCTGCCCTGGCGGTTCTTCCGATTCTATGCACATAATATTCATCATCGGTAGGTATGTCATAGTTAAACACGGCATCTGTAGCCCCTACATCGATTCCCCTGGCTGCCACATCAGTTGCCACTACAATATCAATATCGCCCCTTCTGAATTTGGACATGACGTTGTCTCTTTGCTTCTGCTGCAGATCTCCGTGCAGCCCCTCAGCCAGATACCCTCTTGCCTTTAAGCTTCCAACCAATTCATCCACACGTCTCTTTGTATTGCAAAAGACCAGTGACAATTTCAGATTATAAAGATCGATTAAACGAGACAATGCCTCTGTTTTTGCCTGTGGTTTGACTTCAACAAAAAATTGTTCGACATCGGGAACGGTCATCTCCCTGTGCACCAATTTTATCAGTTGTGGGTCTTTCTGATATCGTTTCGTTAATTTTAAAATGGCTTTTGGCATGGTTGCAGAGAAGAGGATGGTCTGTCTGTTCTCCGGGATTTTCTTAACAACAGTCTCGATGTCGTCTCTAAATCCCATGTCCAGCATTTCATCTGCTTCATCCAGTATGATCATCTTTACGCTATCCATTCTCAAGGTGCGGCGGTTTAAATGATCCATGACGCGGCCAGGAGTGCCGATAACAATCTGCACACCTTCTCTCAATGCTTTAATCTGGCGCCCTATAGGCTGTCCACCATAAACGGGTAAAATCCTGATGCGTTTTTTATACTTTGAAAGATTTTTCAGTTCTTCTGATACCTGTATTGCAAGCTCTCTTGTGGGGCATAAAATTACAGCCTGCAATTTATTATTTTCCGGATCCACCCTCTCTAAAGCTGCAATTCCGAAAGCCGCAGTCTTCCCGGTACCTGTCTGCGCCTGTCCAATCACGTCTTTTCCATCCAACAGATATGGAATGGATCGATCCTGAATCGTGGTGGGCTCTTCAAAACCCATATCTGCGATTGCCCGGTGCATCTCTTTTGATAAATGTAACTTTTCAAATCCTGAACTTTTCATGTGTAATCTCCTTTGTTTCTATATGTCTGTTACCTTACTTAACTCTGACACAATCAAATTTTTCAGGTATCTGGCGTTTTCCGATGGTCGCTAACGGTTGAGTTGGCAAAGCCGGCACAATCGAATTTTATAGTGATAGAATGAAGCACTCTTTCCGGAATCTCTTCAATCGTTGATGCATTGCAATCTTTTATTAGATGCGGACATCCGTTCTTTTCTACTGAATTGGTCATTTTCATGGTTTTTGGTTGGATGCAACAGAAACAAAAATATTAGACGATAAAATGGAAAGTTTAACCATAACTATGTTTTTAGACAGTGCCCTACGGACATAACACAGCATATACGTAGGCTTCGCCTCTTGTCATTCGGCACAACTTCGCATACACCGAAAACATTATACAAAATGCTGCTCACTACTAGCTCACGAGGTGACGAATAGTTATTATTTGTAGGGTCTGCGACGCTTCGTCGCTCGCATGAACACAAGAAGAGGCGGAAAAAGATGTACGGCTGGAGAGGAACCATCCTGCTGGTAGACCTAACGAGGGAAAAGGTCACAAAGCAGCCGCTGAACGAGTCGATTGCGAGAAATTTCATAGGTGATAGAGGGTTAAACTCAAAGACGCTCTTCGATATGGTGGCGCCTGGAATCGACCCCCTGGGTCTGGAAAACGTCCTTTGCCTTGCTCCCGGCCCTCTCACAAGCACACCTCTGTGCATGACAAGCAGGATCGAGGTCAGCACCCTTTCACCCTGCAGCGGTATCCTGGGTGATGGAAACGCCGGGGGCTCCTTCGCTGCCTTCCTGAAGCTGGCAGGCTATGACCAGATTGTGATAACCGGAAGGGCGAGCAGCCCGAAGTACCTCTGGATAGACGACGGGAACGTCGAACTGAGGGATGCCCCGGACTTATGGGGCAAAACGACCTGGGAAATCACAGACGTGCTTCACAAAAGGCATGGGAAACAAATCGGCGTGGCATGTATCGGTCCTGCCGGAGAAAATCTGGTTCGATTCGCGTCCACCATTGTTGACAAATATGCTTCGGCTGCCACTGGAAGTGGAGCTGTGTGGGGCTCGAAGAATTTGAAGGCAATAGCAGTCAGAGGCACTGGTAAGGTGGAACTGGCCAGACCCGAAGAGTTCGAGCAACTGGCACAGGATGACAGAGAGTTCTTTTTGAAAGACCACCTCCAACA
>JADFWI010000265.1 GCA_015222985.1 Pseudomonadota bacterium
CTCTTGCCTCAATAGAGATTCGATAGTAATAAGACAGCGATAATTCAATGCTCGATAGTCGAGATACAGAAGGCTTTTATGAACATAGATATCTCAAAGTTCGACAAGTGCCACATCCTGGTCATCGGCGACTTAATGATCGATGAATACGTGTGGGGGGAGGTGGATCGCATATCCCCCGAAGCGCCCGTACAGGTGGTTTCGGTACTCAGGGATAGTGTCACCCTTGGCGGTGCAGGCAACGTGGCGAACAACCTTGTTGCCCTGGGCGCGCAGGTCACCGTTGCCGGTGTTTTAGGAGCTGGAGCAAACGCTGACCTGCTAATGAAGATGTTCCGAGAACTGGGTGTGGACACTGAGGGTGTCACTCAGGATCCAACAAGACCTACTACCAAGAAAACCCGCATCATAGGCGGGCACCAGCATGTGCTGCGCATAGATCGTGAGACAAAACAGCAAATATCCGAAGAACAGGTCAATACCTTGGTTCGTTTTGCAAAGGACCGTATCGGCGCCTTCGATCTGATCCTGGTTTCCGATTATGGCAAAGGCCTCCTTTCGGAAACGCTTTTGCGACAGATCATTGATGTGGCTAACCAGAACAAGAAGAAAATCATCGTTGATCCCAAGGGGCTTAATTTTGGAAAATATGCGGGAGCCACGGCAATCACGCCAAACAAGAAGGAGGCGTCGCTGGCAGCCGGAATCGAGATTGTTGACGATGCGTCGCTTGAAGCAGCGGGCGAGAAATTGCTCCGTGATATTCCAGTCCAAATGGTCCTCATGACGTGCGGCAAGGAGGACATGGTTCTGTTTGAGCAAGGCAAAGAACCTTACAGAATTATGATAGGCGAGGCCCGGCAGGTCTTTGATGTCTCTGGAGCAGGTGATACTGTTGTGTCTGTGCTGGGTTTGGGGTTAGCCTCAGGGTGCTCTTTTCGACAGGCCGCAGCCCTTGCCAATGTTGCGGCAGGAATTGTTGTGGAAAAAGTTGGCACAGCAACAGTCTCGATCAAGGAGCTACAAAACGCACTGGAACCATCGATTGAAGCGCTGGCGACTAAACAAAAGACGTTATCTGATCTGGTTCCAATCATAGATCGCCTCAGGGCCGGGGGCAAAACCATAGTGATGACAAACGGCTGTTTTGATCTACTCCACGTCGGCCACATCAAACTCCTGTCTGCCTCCAAGAAGATGGGCGATGTACTCATCGTAGCCATTGACGATGACGAATCCGTGCGTGCCCTTAAGGGAAAAGACCGCCCCATTATCGCGGCCCAGGAGCGCATTCGGATCATCAGTGCGCTGGACTGTGTGGACTATGTGACCCTCTTTTCAACCAGGGAGCTTGGCGATCTCATTGAGGCCCTTCGCCCTGACGTTTTGACCAAGGGGAGCAATTACACCAACGAGACCGTGTTGGGCAGGGAGATCGTGGAGAAGTTCGGAGGCCGCGTCGCCCTGATTCCAATGACCGAGGCTGTCTCCTCAACCGGGGTAATCAACCAGATCAAGCAAGGGGCAGCAGCAGACTAAGGTATCTGTCTTCTGAAGTTCAGGCTCTCGGACCGGAGAAAATTGACCAACGACATTCTTTTTGCGGAAGGTCCCCCATGCTCTGGATTCAGGAAACCCCGGACGGGGTGATATTTAAGATTACTGTCCAACCCAGGGGCTCGAGAAATGAAATCGCGGGTCTTCAGGGCGATGCCATGAAAATTAGGCTGACAGCCCCTCCCGTGGAAGGGGCTGCCAACAAGATGTGTGTGGAGTTTCTGGCCAAATCCTTGAAAATGCGAAAATCAGTCGTGGAAATAGTCCGCGGCCACGCCAGCAGGTCAAAAAAAGTGCTGGTGCGGTCGGCAACCCGCAAGGAGATTGAATCCCTCCTGGAAAGCTAAGGGCTGGGGCAAAAATACCAAGTTGTTTTTGACCCGGCCCTAACCGTCTCCACCTCATCCATCATATCTTCTCAATACCATTACAGCATTGTGTCCCCCAAAGCCAAGGGAGTTGTTCATGACCACATTTAGCTTTGCCGGTGTCGGTTCGGTGATGATGTTCAGATCCATTTCCGGATCGGAGGTTTCGTAGTTTATATTGGGAGGGATGATCTGCTTTTCTATGGCCAGGGCACAGGCTACAGCTTCAACCGCTCCTGCAGCCCCGATGAGGTGCCCGATCATTGACTTGATAGAACTCACCGGCACCTTGTAGTCAGCGAAGACCTCGCCAATGGCATGGGCCTCGGCCTTGTCGTTGAGCGGAGTGGAAGTGCCGTGAGCATTGACATAGTCAACGTCTCCCGGTTCCAGGCCTGCCATGGTCAAAGAATCACGAATCGCCTTTTTGACCATGCGGGCTTTCGGATCGGGCGCTGTGATGTGGTAGGCATCCGTGTTTGTGGCATATCCCACGATTTCTGCGCAGATCTTAGCGCCCCTGGCCAGGGCGTGTTCAAGATCTTCAAGAACAAGGACCCCTGCCCCCTCACCGATCACAAAGCCATCTCTATCCTTGTCAAAAGGCCTGCATGCCCCTTTGGGGTCGTCATTTCTCCGAGACAATGCCTTCATATTGGCAAATGAGCTGGCCGCAATTTCCGTGAGAATCGCCTCGCTGCCGCCGGCAACAATGACATCAGAGTCTCCCAGCGCAATATCCTTGACGGCACAAACCAGGGAATAGACTCCTGTCGCACAGGCATTGGCCGTGCACGGGCTCGTGCCCGTAAGCTTGTGAATGATGCTTACGAAAGCATTAACCGCGTTTGGCATCATCATTGGAATCAGAAAGGGGCTAACCCTTGAGGGGTTTTTGCTTTCGATCAGTTTTCTTTTTTCCTCTTCAAGGGTCATCAAGCCGCCAATCCCCGTTCCAATCATGGTCCCTACATTGTCGTTGTACTTGCCCAATTTCAGACCGGAATCCTCAATGGCAAGGGATGCGGCAGCAACTCCGTACTGGGTAAACATGTCCATTCTCTTGACATCCTTTGGATTGATCCCGTAGTCCTTGGGGTCAAAGTCCCTTATCTCGGCGCCTATTTTGGTCTTGAAATTGGAGGTATCAAATCTTGAAATAAGATCAACCCCGCATTTCCCCTCCATGAGCGCATCCCAGAATCTCTCCTTTTCGGACCCAATGGGTGTAACAACGCCCGTACCGGTGATGACGACTCTTCTTCTCTCCATGTCAAAATCCTCCAGAAGGTGTTCCGGGCTGTACCCGGGTATTTTTCAAAAAAATAATTTTACGGCTCAAAATGTGTCAATAAAAAAGCCGGCGGCGCATCTTAAAGCCTTTGCCGAATCCAGATCAAGACCTTGTCAAATTCCTCTTTCATCTCTGCCAGCGCCTTTCCGCGGTGACTGACCTGGTTTTTTTCTTCCGCAGAAAGCTGAGCAAAGGTCCTGTTCATGGGTGGATAAAAGAACACAGGGTCATAGCCGAACCCGTTGTCGCCGGCAGGCGCTTCGGCAATCAATCCCTCACACCGTGCCTCGTATGTAAGGGCCACACCTGACGGAACCGCAATAGAGATCACGCACATAAAGGCTGCTCTTCGGCTTGCCTTGCCTTTCATCTCCTTCAATAATTTGTCATTGTTTTCCTGGTCAGTAGCTGACGGCCCTGCATACCGCGCTGAGCGGACGCCCGGAGCGCCTTCCAGGGCTTCCACCTCCAGGCCGGAATCATCCGCGAGGGCGGGCAGCCCAAGGACTTTGGCCGTGAAGGATGCCTTCTTGAAGGCATTATCGTCAAATGTAGCGCCATCTTCTTCAACATCAGGTATGGGGCCGAAGTCATCAAGGTTCTTGATTTCCACGGGAAAATCTTTCAAAAGATCCCATATCTCGCGTGTCTTTCCCGGGTTTCGCGTAGCCAAAACCAGCCATTGCTTATTTTTCATGGATATTTCCTTGAACCTCTGAACCCGTGAACGGTTAGCCTTCCTGTTTGCTGCGATCAGGAATCGTTCTACGAAACATAAGGGCTGCAAGAGAAAATGCAAATACCATAATCCCGTTTATAATAAAAGGCATTTTGTAACCCCAGACCTGATTCAGCCATCCTGAAAAAGCGGCAAATATGAATATGGCCGATGTCCGTACACAGAAAATGAGGCCCGAATTCCCGCCAAGTCTTGCTGCCGGGAAAAAACGAGCGGTGAGCACATCGGACTCCAGGATGGCCAGGGTGTCACCTGCTGTATGAATCATCCTGACTATCAGGAGGCTGAGAAACGTGTTTGTGAAAGCTGTTACGACCTGAAAACAGCTCGATATCAGAAGTCCCACGAGGAGCAGCAAGAAGACCCTCTCTTTCTTGTCCATAAGGATACCGGCAAATGGCACCAGAAAGGCCATCCAGATCCCCAAGGCAAAAAACACAAGCCCTATCTCCTTTTTGTTCAGCCCGATGATATCCTTCATAAGAAGGCTGATGCTCGTCTGTTCGGCACCGAAGTGGGTGCCGAGGACAAAAACCACGGTCATGAGGAACAGGACATCCGGCTTTCTTATGTCCTGGTTGTAGTCCTTGAAACTAAAAACCACAGGCGGAGCATCTTTTGCAAGGAGCGTTAGCAGGATAATGGCAATGGAGATGATCAACGCCCCTTTGATCATGAGAACTGCGCCGTATGTTTCATAGACATACCCGCCTACAAGAGGCCCAAGTCCGAAACCCAAGTACCCCCCCAGATGCAGGAAGGCCACTTTTTTCCCTCGTCCAGTGTGATCTATGAGCTTAAGATAAAGAGACATCAAGACCACCCTGATAGTGGCGGCCCCCACACCTCCAAGGATCACCACAAAGCAGACACCGAAGAAGTCTCTCACGGTGATAAGGAGCAAGAAATAACAACTGTAACAGATAGCGCCCAAGGTGAGTGTCCTCTTCGGGGAGAAGTAGTCTGAAAACACACCAAAGGGAAGCACGAGAATAATGCTTGAGAGTGAGGTCAGTCCTATGGCAAAGCCTATCTGCTGATCGCTAAAACCGTAGGACTTGAAAAGTATAGGCAGGTATGCAAGGACCATCCAGAAGGAAAAGAAATAAAGGAGATAAGAGACAAAGAATACAGCTGATTTGGATCGGTCCATGCATATTTCCGGTCATGATGAACTCATGCATATAGTGCCTGAACGCAAAGTCATGTTCAGGCCAAATCCGAATATCGAAATATGTGCTTCGGATTCCGAATTCTTGACCGAAAAAACGGGGTTTCGGTCAAGTACTACGTGGATGGAGACTACTTGATGACTTTAAGGCGCCTTTTTCTGTCCTTTTTTTCCTTTTCTTGCCGTTTGTCACACACCTTGCAAATAGTTTTTTCGCACGACTGTCGAATCGACTTAAGGACGTACTCCACATGCTCCAGGGGATGTTCTTTTAGATGGCCGCTGTTGATATAATCTATTCCCACTTTCTGCATCACAGCCAGGATAGTTCTGTACTCTTGCTTGTAGGCCTCTATGAATTCTTTGTCATCCATAGTTAGGGTTCAATAGAGCTTCTCATATTGTTTCTTGTCAAAAGGCCTTTTCTTCTTTTTGATCCAGTAAGAAGCAGCCTCCTTGTCCCATTTTTGATCAAGGATATCCTTTCTGAGCAGCCTCATAATGAGGCCAACGGGAGTAACCACAAGATAGAAGAGAAGAGACAGGACAATACGGGACATGAAAAAACCGAGTACCACTGCCAGGCCCATCCATACCTTGTACACGGCTCTCAGCGTTGCCGGAGCCCAGATTCCCAATCCGAAGAACAACACGCCCAACCCGATGCCTGCGTACCCAAGGGGCCTTCCCTTATAGACAAGAATGCCGCCGATAATGGCCAAAACCACCAGAAAGGTGATGCCAAAACTCCTGATGCTTTTGGGCCCTGTGTCAACTGCCTTTATTTCGTCAAGAATTTCGGATAACACGATGATGCACACAGCCTCCGTGGGCTCTTCACCTTATCTGTGGCCACATTGTGGGGAGTCGTCCCGTTTGAACGTATTGTTTACCGTCAGGGATGAAATAATGCAAGGATCTTCTCTATGACACAACCACAAAAGGAATGGTTTCGACTGAGGGGGGCTACAGTTTCATTTTCTCGGCATTGATTTCAATCTCTTCATCCGTTACCCGGAGCTGATCGATCAACCATTGTCGGCCCTGCCTGATCAGATAATATATTTCCTTTTGATTTGTTTCGCCGGCAACGGTTCCAATCCTTGCGTCAATGACAACTACGGCCCTGTTGTCATCGATCTTTGAATCAATGACCGCGCCATCGATCCTCCTGTACTCCATTTGTTGCAAAGCCTTCCAGGTGTCAATTGTCCAGACCGATTTTGGTCTGTTGTCCCTGAAATGTTCTGTGGTGTGGTTGGCAGTCTCGTCCATGCCAGGGCCACCGTAGCGGGCGCTGAATGACTCGACCACATCAACAGGGGAGTCCTGTTGGGCCTGACATAGCGTGAATGTGGGAAAAAGAAGGATAATCAGCACAAGCACAGTTCTGCAGCCTCTTTTCATGGGTTTCCTCTCCGCGAAAGTGTGATATCGGAACGCCCTCACCTTCCCATTATATCGGCAGGTTTGCGGAATAAGTTAAACCAGGGACACGCGTGGGATCCAAACGGGGCTACGAAATTTCGTAACCGTTCACAGGTTACATTCATGCCGTACGGAATTGTTTTGAAAGATGAACGTCGAACATCGAACATCGAACGTCCAAACCTACTTCGCCGAAGTGGCTACGAAGGCTGAACGCCGAATGAAAAACGAATATCCAATACCGATTCAGCCGTCGTAGCTAAAGCTACTATGGCGAAGTCGGCACATTCAACCTGTCGA
>JADFWI010000266.1 GCA_015222985.1 Pseudomonadota bacterium
CGTGGAGTATCTAACATGCCCAATGCCTATGTGGCCATGTAGCCCGTTCAAGACCGGTTCGTTAAAGACTTCAGGTACGAGCCCCATTCCCTTGTGTTCGTGGATCGATTTCCCGGTTGAGGTCACAATACCGGCGCTTTCCTGTCCACGGTGCTGGAGGGCGTAGAGCCCAAAATAGGTTAACTTTGCCGCATCATCGTGTCCGAACACGCCAAAGACACCGCACGATTCCCTTGGTCGATGGTCATTTGTCATTTGTTCCACCATGAAACTCCTGCAGGGATCGTACCGCAAGACCTTTCTTCTTCATTGCTTCAATGCCCATTGCCATGGCGCAGGCGCCGGCAAGCGTGGTGGCATAGGGGATGCCGTACCTCAGGACTGCGCGACGAATCAAACGGGAACCTCCCGCGCTCTCTTTGCCTGAAGGGGTGTTAATGACCAACTGGATGTCGCTGTTCTTTATATGATCAATCACATTGGGACGTCCCTCGGCGATTTTTTTGACCTGCCTGCTTGGAATACCGGCATCTTTCAACAGACGACAGGTGCCCCGGGTTGCAATGAAATCAAACCCCATTTCACGCAGTTGATGCGCAACGGGATGGACCGCGTCCTTGTCTGCATCCCTCACGCTGAGAAATACTGTCCCTTCAGTGGGTAAATGCTGACCGGCAGCCAGTTGGGACTTGGCAAAAGCCCTGCCAAAGTCAGTATCTATGCCCATGACCTCACCCGTAGATTTCATTTCAGGACCGAGCGTCACGTCAACGCCGGGAAATCGATCAAAGGGGAACACGGCCTCCTTGACCGAAATGTGATCGGGTTCGACCTCGCGTGTAAACCCCAAATCTTTCAAGGTTCGTCCCAGCATGACCTTTGTAGCCAGTTTGGCGAGCGGCACACCTGTGGCCTTGCATACAAAGGGAATGGTTCGCGATGCCCTGGGATTGACTTCCAGCACAAAAACCTCTTCATCTTTGATGGCAAACTGGATGTTTAGCAAGCCGACCACTTCGAGTTCCCTTGCCAGAGCGCTGGTATGCGCCTTGATCTCTTCCAAAAGAAAAGGCGGCAGGCCTTGAGGCGGAAGCACACAGGCGCTGTCGCCGGAGTGAACGCCCGCCTCTTCAATGTGTTCCATGATCCCGCCGATCACAGTGGTCTTTCCATCAGAAATGGCATCCACATCGATTTCGATAGCATCTTCAAGGAATTTGTCAATAAGGATCGGGTGATCGGGAGAAACCAGCCGGGCCTTGCGAGTAAAAGACTCCAGAGAGGATCTATCATAGGCAACCTGCATGGCCCGTCCGCCAAGAACATAGGATGGCCGCACGATGATCGGATATCCGATGGTCTCTGCCACGCTTGCCGCCTCTGTCACACTCATGGCCGTGCCGTTCTCGGGCTGTCTCAACCCCAGTTTTTTCAGGACATTTTTGAAAAGTTCTCTGTCTTCTGCCAGAGCGATGCTTTTGGTTGCCGTGCCGAGGATGGGCGCACCGGCTTCGGCAAGGGGAGCCGAAAGATTAAGCGGTGTTTGACCGCCGAATTGCACAATGATCCCCGAAGGCTCTTCGGTTTCCACGATACTCAAGACATCTTCTTTTGTAAGGGGTTCAAAGTACAGCTTGTCAGAGGTGTCATAGTCGGTGCTCACCGTTTCGGGGTTACTGTTGACCATGATGCTCTCAACGCCCTCTTCCTTCAGGGCAAAGGAGGCCTGTACGCAGCAATAATCGAATTCAATCCCTTGTCCGATACGATTCGGCCCGCCACCCAGGATCATGACCTTGCGTTTGCTGGAAACACGGGCCTCGTTCTCCTGTTCGTAGGTGGAGTAATAATATGGCGTGCGGGCCTCGAATTCGGCCGCACAGGTGTCTACCAGCTTGTAGACGGGCTGGACCCCAAGATCGTTTCGTAAGGCCCGAATCTGATCCTCATCCCCTTTGACGAGATGGGCAAGTTGCACATCGGAGAATCCGAAGGCCTTACCCTTTCTCAAAACGTCTTCATGCAATGGATAGTCGGCCTTTGAGATATCTTCCTCAAGGTCGATGATCCGGGCCATCTGGCGCAGGAACCATGGGTCTATGCCGGTGAACTCCTGTATAATCTCAACATCCATTCCGGCCTTGATACCGTATCGGATATAGAAGAGACGCTCGGAGTTAGGGTTAATGAGCTTTTGCCTGATTTGTTCAAGCGAAGGGACGTTTCCCCCCTGAGCCGTTCGCCCTTTGCCGTCTGCCCCAAGACCGAATCGTCCTATCTCCAGAGAACGCAAGCCTTTCTGAAGGGCTTCCTTAAAGGTTCGGCCAATGGCCATGGTCTCTCCCACGGATCGCATGGATGTCGTAAGATAATCTTCGGTTTCAGGAAATTTTTCAAACGTCCACCGCGGGATTTTCACCACGCAATAGTCAATGGTCGGCTCAAAGGAGGCCACTGTTTCCCCGGTGATGTCATTTGGGAGTTCGTCCAGGGAATAGCCCACGGCCAACTTGGCAGCCATCTTGGCAATGGGAAAGCCCGTGGCTTTGGAGGCAAGTGCGGAGCTTCTGGAAACCCTCGGATTCATCTCAATCACGACCATCTCGCCGTCTCCCGGATTGACGGCAAACTGAATGTTGGACCCTCCTGTTTCCACACCGATTTCCCGGATCACCGCGATGGAGGCATCACGCATTACCTGATATTCCTTGTCACTCAAAGTCTGAGCCGGCGCCACGGTGACACTATCTCCAGTATGGATGCCCATGGGGTCCAGGTTTTCAATAGAGCAGATGATCACCACGTTGTCGTTTCCGTCCCGCATGACCTCCAGTTCGAATTCCTTCCAGCCGATTACGGATTCTTCAAGCATGATCTGATGAATCAGACTGGCATCGAGCCCCCAGGCCGTCCATTTTTCAAGGTCCTCGGGATTGTAAGCCACACCGCCGCCGGTGCCACCCAGTGTGAAGCTCGGCCGGACGATAATCGGATAACCGACACGTTCTGCGCTCTCAAGGGCGCTCTCCATGTCGCGGGCGATTGCGCTTTTGGGCACGCGGAGTCCAATCTTCTCCATGGCCGCCCGGAACAGGTCCCGGTCCTCAGCCTTCTTGATGACCTCAACCGAGGCCCCGATCATCTCCACATTGAACTCTTCCAGCACCCCCATATCAGCCACCTGGACTGCCGTGTTCAGACCGGTTTGCCCGCCCAGTGTCGGAAGAATGGCCTGGGGCCTTTCTTTATCGATGATCATTGCGACCATCTCAGGGGTGATCGGTTCGATGTAGGTGTGATCTGCCATTTCGGGATCGGTCATGATGGTTGCCGGATTGCTGTTTATGAGCACAATCTCATAACCCTCTTCCTTCAAGGCCTTACACGCCTGGGTCCCCGAGTAGTCAAACTCGCAGGCCTGGCTAATTATGATCGGCCCGGAGCCGATAATCATGATCTTTGATATGTCGGTTCGTTTGGGCACCCGCTACTCCCACTCAATTGTACTCGGTGGTTTGGAGCTAATGTCATAGACTACGCGATTGACGCCCCTCACCTCGTTGATGATGCGATTGGAAATCCTGCCGAGCAAGGAATGAGGAAGCTTGGCCCAGTCAGCGGTCATGGCATCGGTGCTGGTAACGGCCCGAATGGCAACGATGTGTTCATAAGTCCTTTGATCTCCCATGATGCCCACGCTTTTTAGGGGAAGAAGCACTGCAAAGGACTGCCACAGATTCTTGTAGAGGCCCATTGTTCTAATCTCCTCAAGGAGTATTACATCTACCTTCCGCAAGATGGAAAGTCTTGCCTCGGTAACGTCACCGATAATTCGAATAGCCAGACCCGGACCCGGGAACGGTTGTCTCCAAACGAGATTCTCGGGGAGCCCCAGCTCTTTGCCGAGTACTCGCACTTCATCCTTGAAAAGGTGCTTCAAAGGTTCAATCAGTTTGAGCTTCATTTTTTTTGGGAGACCCCCTACGTTATGGTGTGATTTGATCACCGCACTCGGACCTCCAAAGGCCGACCTTGACTCAATGATGTCAGGATAAAGGGTCCCCTGGGCAAGAAATTCTACTCCTTGAAGCTTGTCAGCCTCCTTTTCAAAGGCCTCTATAAAAATACGACCAATAATCTTTCGTTTTTTTTCAGGGTCTGAAACGCTTTTCAACTCCCTTAGAAACTGCTTTCTGGCGCTGACAAATTTTAGATTCACCTCGAAGTGTTTTCTGAAAAGTCCCTTGACTTGTTCTGCCTCGCCTTCTCTTAAAAGGCCGTTATCCACAAAGATGCACGTTAGCTGCTTGCCGATAGCCTTGTGGAGGAGGATAGCTGTGACAGAGGAATCCACCCCGCCGCTAAGTCCCAGGATTACCTTCTTGTATCCGACGTATGACCTTATGTCTTGGACCGACTCCTTGATGAAAGCTTTCATTGTCCAGGTCTTGCTGCAGCCACAGATTCCCAAAAGGAAATTCCTGAGCATCCTTTTCCCCTTTGGTGTATGGACAACTTCGGGGTGAAACTGAAGTCCGTAGAATTTCTTTGCAGCATTTTCCGCGGCCGCCACTCTGGTATTGGACGTTGACGCCGTGATCCTAAAACCCCTCGGCACCCTTGCAATGGTGTCTCCATGGCTCATCCAGCATTCGGTCTTTTTTTCGATTTCAGAGAAAACGCCCGTGGCTTTTTTTATGTGGAGTTCGACAAGGCCATATTCTCTTTTTTCAGCCTGCTTGACTTCGCCTCCCAGGGCATCAACCATATACTGCATCCCGTAACAGATGCCGAGGATCGGAATACCCAGGTCAAAAATGCCAGGATCGACTCTGGGACTGTTTTTTGCATAGATACTTGCAGGCCCTCCGGAAAGGATAATTCCTTCGGGGGAGAGTGCTTCAATCCCGGCAAGGCCGATCCGGGGAGGTTCAATCTGGCAGTAGATATGGTGCTCACGGACCCGCCTGGCAATGAGCTGGTTATACTGGGAACCAAAGTCAATGATTAGTATCACGTGTGCGCCTTTCCTTTCCTTTCCATCAGGTCAATGAAATCATCAAACAAGTAGCTTGCATCATGAGGGCCGGGAGAAGCCTCAGGATGGTATTGCACAGAGAAGATGGGCAGGGTCCGATGCCTCATACCCTCGAGTGTTTGATCGTTCAAGTTGATGTGGGTGATCTCGATGTCCGGATCTCTGATCGAATCGATATCTACACAAAAGCCGTGGTTCTGGGCGGTAATCTCCACTTTGCCCGTCAAAAGATTTTTTACCGGATGGTTCGCCCCGCGGTGACCAAATTTCAGCTTGTAGGTCTTTCCGCCAAAGGCGAGTCCCAAGAGTTGGTGGCCCAGGCAGATGCCAAAGATGGGATAGTCCGGTATCAGGCTTCTGATTGTATCGACCGAATAAGTGATGGGTTCAGGGTCCCCAGGGCCATTGGAGATAAGGATGCCATCAGGGTTCATGGCCCTGATTTCCTCCGCAGTAATGTGAGCAGGCACAATCGTTACCTGACAACCCTTTTCTGCCAGGCTTTGGGCTATGTTGAACTTCATGCCGCAATCGAGTGTGACCACCCTAAAGCGTTCCTTTTTGTCCTGCGGCCACCCGTAGGGCTTGTCACAAGTGACCTCCTTGACCAGATCCAGACCGACTAATCCCCGAGAGGCCCTGGCCTTTTCTACCAGGGAATCAGGGTTAAGATCTTTTGTTGAAATGACTCCCTTCATCGCCCCTGACAGTCTGATATGGCGCGTTAGAGCACGGGTATCGATCCCTTCAATGCCGATCATCCCTTCTTTGTTCAAGTAGTCGGCCAGAGTCTGTTCAGATCGCCAATTGCTTGGCACGGGTTCATACTCTCGAACAACAAACCCCTCAACCCGTACCTTTTCTGATTCAATATCTTCGGAATTGATCCCATAGTTGCCGATGAGGGGATAGGTCATTGTGACGATCTGTCCTTTATATGAGGGGTCTGTGAGGACTTCCTGGTAGCCTGTCATGCTCGTGTTAAAGACAACCTCGCCCCATGCCTCTCCCTCGCCGGCAAAGGCTTTGCCGCAAAACACAGTTCCATCTTCCAGGGCCAATAATGCTTTCATTCTACCAGCGCATACGAACTTTGACGCCCCGCGCGTTAAGCTCGTCCTTGATCTGCCTGATCGTGTATGTCCCGTAGTGAACGATAGAGGCCACAAGGGCGGCATCGGCCTTGCCGTCTGTAAGAACATCATACATATGATTGATGTTGCCGGCGCCACCCGATGCAATCACCGGAATGCTCACGTTTTCGGATATCAGGGGGGTCAAGAGCATTTCATAGCCTTGCTGAGAGCCATCTGCATCAATTGAATTCAGGCATATTTCTCCTGCCCCCAGCTTTTCCCCCTCCCTGGCCCAGGCCAGGGCGTCAATGCCCATGTAAGTTCTGCCGCCGTGGATGACTATCTCATAGCCTGACGGTATCTTCTCAGATGGTTCCACCTTTTTGACGTCCATCCCGAGGACGATACACTGGTTCCCGAAAGCCTTGGCCCCCTCTGAGATGATCTCAGGATTCTTGACCGCAGCCGTGTTCACACTAACCTTTTCTGCCCCGGCCAGAAGCACATTACGCATATCCTCAATGGTCCTGATGCCTCCGCCCACAGAGAAGGGGATAAAGATCTCTTCAGCCACGCGGCGCACCACCTCTATCATAATGTCGCGCCTATCGCTTGAAGCCGTGATGTCGTAAAAAACTATCTCATCAGCTCCCTGCTCATAGTAGAACCTGGCCATCTCCACAGGATCGCCAATATCCAGGTTCTCCTTGAACTTTATGCCCTTGGTAGTCTTCCCATCCCTCACGTCAAGACAGGGTATTATCCTTTTACTGAGCATAGCCACCATCCCAGTTGCAAAAGTTCTCCAGGATCCTCAATCCGGCCACGCCGCTTTTTTCCGGATGGAACTGCATGGCGATCAGGTTCTTATAACCGATAACGGATGGGAACTTTACACCGTAGTCTGTAGTCCCGATCACATAGTCATCAGAGGCAGGCATGGGATAGTAGGCGTGTACAAAGTAGAATTCATCAGCCGCCGTAATTCCTTGCATGACAGGATGTTTCTTCAGCAAACGGACACCGTTCCACCCCATATGCGGTATCTTAAGCCGCTCTTTTTCTTCAGATAAAAGGGGCTGAGAAAACTGCACGACCTCTCCCCTGATAAGGCCCAAGCACCGGGCCTTGTTTTCTTGGCTCCTTTCCAGAATAACTTGGGCCCCCAGACAAATGCCCAGGAACGGCTTATTGGCCTGGAACTCCTCTTTCAACACTTTATCCAAACCGAGATGTGTCAGATCGGCCATGGCCTTTCCTGCCGCCCCCACACCCGGGAAAATAACCCTTTCGCTCTCCAGGATCTCTTCCCGACGTTGAGTCACGCGACAGGCAAAGCCCAAGCGCTTCACGGCACGTTCCACGCTCTTCAGGTTGCCTGCCTCATAATCGATAATCGCAATCACGGTGGTGTCCTTGTATCACCGGCAGAAATTCTTTCAATGAAAATTTTCTGGTTCTCGACACGATATCAGGGAAGGACACGAAATTACAGGGGAGTTCCACTAGAAAACTCGAAGGGGAGGCAACCCAGGGAATTCTCTGATGATTTCTATATTATGCGGCCCAACTCACCAAAGTCCAGTGATAGTGTGCGCTTCTCTTCTTCCGATAGGAACTCGACCGACATGATCTCAACCGGATCGGGGTCATCCACTGCAGGAACGATAGTGATGCTGATCCAGGCATCCGTTGTCCGCCCGTATGTGATAAGGCATAAAACAGCGCATCCGGGCGCTGCAAAATGTTCAGAGCTAAATGAATTATTTATGAATTTTACGTAACCCCCGTGCTTTTGAGAAAACCAGGCTCTTGCATGTTCTATTTCCACGGGCAGAGTGCAAATCTGATAAAGAATTGGTGGCTTTGCCAAGGTGGCGCCATGTTCATCAAGATCGGCTTGCGTAAGACTCATTGCTTCCTTTGCCATGCCAGCCAGACTATCGATTATGTCATCGTTAATGTGTTGATTAACAAAGGACGCATACGTACTGCCGATGGCACGGATCCGGTAAAGATGTTTGCCGAGGCAGTCTCTGAAAGTAATTGAATCATCAACTTCCTCCTTTGTGGCTCCCGTTTCGAGGATGTGGTCCGCTCTAATCGGCAGAGAGGAGCTTCCGAGCATGACTGTTTCGCCAACCGGATCCTGATCTACCATCAAGAATTTGAATTCATAAGCAGCAAAACATACTCTATCACCACTTTTCAATTTGACAGGTTTGTTCTGATCGATTCTTTTGTTATTTAAGAAAGTTCCATTCGTGCTCCTGTGATCTTCCAAATAAAAATAGCCGTCACTATATTCAATTGTGGCGTGAAAGCTCGAGACTGTTTCTTGCGTAACGACAATATCATTGCCCGAATCGCGTCCAATGCTTATCCTGTCTTTGTTCAGGACGAAAGGCAGAGATCCCTTAGAGCTGACCTGCTTGATATCGACCAACTTCGCCCCGGGCATCGGTTGACTTGGAGGCAAAGGCCGGCTTTGCGCACGATCATCTGCCCCGGGCTCCAGCGGCATTCTGGTCTTTCTCCTGAAGAATCTGAAGAGGATAATTGTTGCCAACAAAACGCAAGCAGCAATGACGGCAAGCAGTGATAAATAGTTTTTCCACGGAGCCGGCTGGCGTTTCGCTGCAGGCGACGGAACTGGCGCAAGATCCAGCGCTGCAGGCGTGTGCGTTTCGGTTGAAGGTGGGGTCAGGGGGACTGTTCCGACCGATGGCCTGTTGATGATTTCGTCAATTTTTGTGAAGATACCAGGGATCTCGGCAGCTCTGTACGCTCTGAAATACTCTCCGTCCGTCTCGAGCGCCAATGTCTGAATGAGATGGACATCAGCCTTTTCAGTGAATGCGATTCCAAAAATCCGTATACCTGCTTTCTTGCTCTCTCTTGCCAAATCCTCACGCAGCCATTTTTCCCTTTCAATATCCTGGCGCTTGTCTCCAGTATCTACTATGCCGTCAGTCAGGAAAATGATCACTTTTTCGGCTTCGTTTCTGCCGTTCATCTTGAGTTCATAGATTGCCCTTTCTATGCCTGCCGGGCTGTTCGTGAACTGCCCGGCATAATTCACCTTATCGAGGCCTTTGACAAATAATGCACTGACTCGAGAAGCCGATCTATCGGTAAGCGGAACGACAAGCCTGGCGTCTTGATCAAAAATGACCATTCCGATACGTGATGCATCCGTAAGACCATTCAAGAAGTTCGTTACAACTTCTCTGGTAATGAACTCGGGATCGTTTTTTCTCATGCTTCCCGAGTTATCCACAACGAAAAGGACGTCCAGCTTCGATTTGCCTGCGGCTATTAGGTCCCCGTTGTCACTCGCGGAAGCCCCGGAGCAGAAAACGGCTGTAACATAGACTAAGTTAGCGATAACCGCGCACAGAACTTCTTTCTTGATCACAATTTTGAGTCTCATATTGTTCATTACGCACATGCCCTGAGATGATGTTTTCGGCTGTTGCGATTGTTATGTTATAAGATCACATAATCTATAGCGATCCCCCAAAAGAGAGTCAATACAATCATGCCTTATCCCCGCAGCAACGTCAAGGCAGCTTGAATTATCTGTGGCATCATCGGCAGACAGCTTTTTGTCATTGCGGAACCCATCGGGTGCTGTGCGGACGTGATAACCTCAGCTCCTTTACATAATCGATCACATAATCGCGTCCTTTGGTTCCGTTCTCAAGGGAGTTTAGCCATTCTTCCGGAATCCGGCCGTACCCGTAAAAGGCGCCGGCAATAGCACCTGCCATGGCGCCAAGGGTGTCCGTATCCCTGCCCAGGTTTACGGCAAGGACGACCGCTTCTCGAAAGGTATCGGTCAAAACAAAGGCCCCGATAGCTGCGGGAACGGACTCGATAGCCCTAAGGTCCAGTCGATATTGACCCGAAATGGCCTCAATCACCTCAAGCACAGGACCTTTTGGGATCGATTTGATTTGAACGACAGCTTCAGCAAACCCCTTGTCTATATCAATCACTTGGGCCGAAATTCTATCCAAGAAGTCCAGCGGCTCTAAAGGCTCATTTGAGAGGCCGTATTGAAGGGCAAGCGCCACGGCCGTGGCCTGCGCTACAGCGCCGGCCAGTCCCTCCGGGTGGTTGTGGGTGATGCGGGCGCTGAGGATGGCGTTTTCTTTAAGGACTTCCAGGTCACTGTAGTAAAGGCAACCAATGGGGGCGATTCTCATGGCCGCGCCATTGCCGAAACTGTCTGTGCCCACCTGGTCCCAGGGCATCCCCTGCCTGATCCTTTCCATCACACCGAAGATGCGTCGGCCATAGCCACGCCAGGGATCGAAGTTTTCTGAAAACCTCCTGGCACATATCGCGGGATCGAAGCCCCTTTTCTCTGCCAGTGTCTCCAGTATCCCAATCATCATCTGGGTATCATCCGTGTAGCGTCCTTCTCCCCCGATCATACTGTCAAGGAGGCCAAATTGACCATAGATCGCCCTGTGCGACCACCCCTCCACAGGCTCGCCCAGGGCGTCCCCCACAAAGGTCCCTAAGGCCGAGCCCAGGAATTTGTC
>JADFWI010000267.1 GCA_015222985.1 Pseudomonadota bacterium
GGCAAAGCCGCTTTGACCTCTTTCAGGACTAGTTCAATAATCCTGGGAATCTTCTCCTGTACCTCGGGAGACAGCTCCATGCCCATTTCCATGGACTTGGGTTCAACACCGATCACCGTGGTCTCAGGGGTTTGACCAACAAGTTCTGACAGGTGAACCACTTCCAGAATTCCGATCTGGTGAACCGAGGTCTTGTATGCATCAGGAGATGAGGGAACGTCGTTGATATCAAACCGGTAGATCGAACCAGGAGGACTTTCGCCTTTCACTGCATCAACCACTATGAGCCGATCCGCCCCTGTTACCACGTTCATGAGTCGGAAACCGTCTGTTCCCCCTTCAATCACTTCCACGCCGGCAGGCAAATCCATCTCCATAAGCTTGTTGGCCACGTGGACTCCCACTCCTTCGTCAGACAACAGCAGGTTGCCCACTCCCAGGATCACAATATGCTTGGGGGGGGCATTTCTGCCCCCCCCAACTTTGTTGCAGGTATTCGGTTCCTCAATTTTTGTCATATTTTGCTATTTTTGCTATGCATCCTTGTCATAGCAAGTAAGACAACAGTGCATGCAGCGATTAGCCTCTTTCAGGGCATCTTCTTCCGTAACCGTCAGATCCACCTCAGCATAGGTATGCTGTCTTTCGTAAGTGCCTGGCTCAAGCTCGGGCTGTTCTATGCGGCCCTTTTTCTCGATGCCTTCGATACTCTCAAACATGGTGCCGGGTATGTGACCACTCATGCGTCTGGGATCTACCCGAAGCCTGTTCTCAGGCATTGCCATGTCTTCTCCCATGAGATATTTGTGAATACCCCTTGCAGCTCGCCTACCGGCCCCGATGGCCGCGACCAAAAGCCCGGGCGGTCCCGCACAGTCGCCACTTGTAAATACGTAAGGGATGGCTGTCTGATGGGTATCGGGATCATTCATGATCGCGCCCCACTTGGTTTCAAGCCTTGATACTGCCCTCCCTTCTTCGTCCGCAAAGGCAGAATCGGTTGTCTGACCGATCGCCAGGATGAAGTTGTCAATCTCTATCACCGTCTCGGAGCCTTTAACGGGAACAGGGCTTCGTCGACCGCTGGCATCGGGTTCTCCCAGCTCATTTTTCAGGTATTCTATACCCGTCAGATTCCCCTCGTCGTCAGTCATGAATTTGGTCGGGGTACACAGCGTCACGAACTCTATCCCCTCGTGTTCACAGGCCTCTATTTCCACCTGGTTTGCGGGCATTTCCTTGATGGTCCGCCGGTAGAGGCAGTAGACCTTCTCGGCCCCGAGGCGAATACTGGAGCGCAGGCAATCCATGGCCACATTACCGCCGCCGATGACGCCAACCTTTTTTCCTATGGGCATCGGATCTCCCAGGCCCTGTCTTCTCAGATAGGTAGTAGCCGGAATTACCCCTTTGACCTTGTCCTCATCAGGGATCCTGGCAGAGGCATGATTCATGGCCCCAATGGTCATGAGCACGGCATCAAACCCGCCACCCACAAGAGACTCCAGGTCAAAGTCAACACCAAACTTCACATCGGTTTTGACTTCAACGCCAAGATCCAGAATCCGTTTAACATCTGCCCCAAGGATCGCCTTGGGAAGGCGATATTCGGGAATGCCGTAATAGATCATGCCTCCCAATTCGGGCAGCCATTCAAAAATCTTTACCTGGTGGCCCAGACGTCTCAAGTAAAAAGCAGCGCTCAGACCGCTCGGGCCCCCACCTACAATGGCCACCTTGTATCCCGTATCCGGGGCCACAGGGATCTTCACTTGTGCCCCTTCATTCATCACCCAGTCTGAGCAGAACCGTTTCAATTGATTGATGGAAACCGGATCATCGGCCAGGGCCCTGCGACAGGCATCTTCGCAAGGATGAGGACAAACTCGACCTGTAGAAAGAGGCATTGGATTACGTTCCATAATAGTAAGATAGGCCTGGTCGTATTCCTTGTTCTTAATGTGGTAGATATACTTGGGAATGTCAATCTCAGCAGGGCACGTCTGACGGCACGGAGCCAGTCGATCGTCAACAAGGTTCATATGGAGAATCCGGTCAGAAGGCTTGTTGACCTGCATGATCCCCTTGGGGCACACGTTTTCGCAGGCCCCGCAGCCCACACATTTTTCCGCGTCAACCACAGGAAAGCCTTCCGGACCTATCTTAAGTGCGTCAAAGAGGCAGGCCTTCACACAACTCCCAAAGCCGAGGCAGCCGACGGCGCAGTCCTTGGCTCCTGCATAGAGCAGGTAGGCGGCCCGGCAATCGTTAACACCCATATAGGAAAATTTTTCAGGCGCCCGAAATCCACCTGTACACGTGTTTTGCGATGTCAGCGGTTCTGCCGCGCCGGCCTCCAGGCCAAGAACCGCAGCAACCTTTGCGGCACCGTCGGCGCCCGCTACGATACAAGCACCCACGTCCGCTTGACCAGCTACCATGGCCGCTGCACAGGCACCACAGCCCGTATAGCCACACCCACCGCAGTTGGCTCCGGCCAGACAGTCTGTGACCAGCGCAATGCGCGGATCCTCCCACACATAAAATACCTTGGAGGCAATCCCCAGCAATACGCC
>JADFWI010000268.1 GCA_015222985.1 Pseudomonadota bacterium
AACAACCGCAGCAATGATTGATAGACTTATAACCCGTTTTTTGCTACACTGCCAGTAGCTTAAGAATCTGCACATTTCTTGCAAGCCATGAGACAAGGGCCTTCGGTTATGTTCCCGCCCCTCCCTCCAGGGGAGAGTCTACGGATGGGCACAGATGAAATCGGAAAAAGAACCATCAATGGATGGAAAGTAGCCTAAGTTATACGTTTTTTGCCAAAAAAATCAAGTTATAAAATCGCTTTCGCGATTTTACGCAACGATGATCATGTATTCACTTAAGGTCAACGAAATATGCAAATACTATTCCACAACGTTGCTGTTTAGGGATATCTCTTTTGAGTTGCGTCCTGGAGAAGTCATGGCCATTACCGGCTGGAACGGATCGGGCAAGAGCACGCTGCTGCGCATCATTGCCGGTCTTGTACGGCCCTCGGCGGGGCAGGTTGAAATGCATGTTAAAAACGAGGCCATACCGAAGGAGTCAAGGCGGAGGTTTATCGGCATGGTGGCGCCTGCGCTGTCCCTGTATGACGAGTTGACAGCCCTTGAGAACATGGAGTTTTTCTGCAAAGTGAGAGGCGTCTCCTGCCACCGCCAAGACTGTCTTGATATGATGGATCGGGTCGGACTGACCGAACACGTCCACAAAATGTGCAGGAACTTCTCCTCTGGCATGAAGCAGCGCCTGAAACTCGTTCAGGCCCTGATCCATAATCCCCCTTTGTTGCTGCTGGACGAACCCGGATGCAACCTTGACAGCAAAGGGATAAAAATCGTGGAAGAGATCACCCTTAACCAGCGTCAGTTCGGCATGACTGTGATCGCATCCAATGAAAAGCGGGAGGTGGACTACGCAGACAGGATCATCAACCTATCTGAGTGAGGCTATAGCCATCTGGGCACGTGACCTGCGAAGCGAATTCAGGACGCGCTATGCGGTCAACGCCATCCTGATGTTTGCGCTGACCACCCTGATAGCCGTGAGCTTCTCAATAGGCTCTTTCCGTATCGCAGAAGCTGAAAAGCCCTTCTTGTACGCAGTGCTACTGTGGATCATCCTGGTTTTCTCAGCGCTCTCCGGCCTTTCTCGCTCCTTTGTTAAAGAAGAAGAAGCCGGCACTATGGATGTGTTGAGACTCTCTGCCCGTCCCCAGGCCGTATTTCTTGGAAAACTGTTTTTCAACTTGACGCTTCTTGGAGCCCTGGGAATAATCATTGTACCTTCGTTTATTCTCTTGATGAAATACGAGATAGAGCTTCCGGGCTTCTTTGCGGCCATGGTTATCAGCGCGGGCTTAGGTTTAGGTGCGGGCACAACCATCGTGGCGGCAATGATAGCCCAGGCAAGCGCCCGTGGCGCACTGTTTTCCGCCCTGTCTTTTCCCCTGCTTCTGCCCCTCATGATTACTGCCATCAAAGGATGCGAAAGGGCGGCCGTCGGCATGAACACGGCAGGCTGGCCCGAGGTGAGAATAGCAGTTGCGTATGTGGTTATAATGATTATTATGTCATTGTTTTTGTTTCCGTTGATATGGGAGGAATAGAAAAAGTGCCTAAAATGCCTAAAATTGAAAGTGCCTAAAGTTGTGGTTTGCCTTCGGCGTTTCATTTTTGAAAGACCCGGCCAAAACCAAATTTGGCAATCACAGT
>JADFWI010000269.1 GCA_015222985.1 Pseudomonadota bacterium
CGTTGAAGGAGAAAGAAAATTGAAAGTCCTGGTAAGTGATAAGCTTGCAGATGTCGGCGTCAAGATGTTCGAAGAGGCAGAGGGTATTGAGGTTGACGTGAACGTTGGCCTGGCGCCAGAGGAGCTGAAGGCAATGATTGGTGACTACGAAGCACTGGTCATCAGGAGTGCCACGAAAGTGACCGGGGAGATCATTAAGGCAGCTTCCCGGCTGAAAGTGATAGGACGGGCAGGTATCGGGCTCGATAATGTGGACATACCGGCAGCCACGAAACAAGGCATCGCTGTCATGAACACCCCAGAGGGAAATGTCGTGACCACTGCCGAGCATGCCATTGCCATGATGCTCGCCCTTTCGCGCAATATCCCCCAGGGGACAGCGTCCTTGAAAGCCGGCAGGTGGGAAAAGAAAAAGCTGCAAGGCAAAGAAATCTTTAACAAAACCCTGGGAGTCCTTGGCTACGGCAGGATCGGAAGTATTGTTGCTGACCGCGCCAGGGGACTTAAGATGCAAGTGATAGTGCATGACCCCTATGTAAACAGAGCATTGGTAGAGCAAGCCGGGTTTGAGGTGGTCTCCCTGGAAGACCTTTACAGACGTTCGGACTACATCACCGTTCATGTGCCCAAGCTGAAAGAGACAATCAACATGGTCAACAAGGAAGGCTTCGACCGGATGAAGCCCGGCGTGATGATAATCCACTGCGCCCGTGGCGGTATTGTAAACGAAAAGGACCTGACCGAGGCCCTTCGAACGGGCAAGGTGGGAGGCGCCGCCCTGGATGTCTTTGAGACTGAGCCTCCGAGCCCCTCACCTTTGTTTGAATTCGAAAACGTCATTTGCACTCCTCACCTGGGGGCGTCCACGGCTGAGGCCCAGACCAACGTGGCGGTGGCAGTAGCGGAACAGATCATCTGTTACCTTCAGACAGGAACAATAATTAATGCCGTAAATGTCCCCTCTGTCACCGGTGACTTGTTGGCCAAGCTCAGGCCTTACTTGAGCCTGGCCGAACGTATGGGTAGCCTCCAGGCCCAGCTCGCCGAAGGGGCTATTCAGGAGATCACCATCATGTATTCGGGAGATTTTGTGGGCCTCGACATGGCCCCTGTCACAACGGCTGCCTTGAAGGGGTTGCTCTCTCCGTTTCTCAAAGATGAGGTCAATTTCATCAATGCCCCTGTACTCGCCAAGGAACGGGGCATTAAAGTCGTCGAGTCTCGCAGTGTCGAGACTGAAGACTACACGAATCTTGTCACCGTGAACGCTGCAGCCGCCGAAGGATCCAACACCGTCTCGGGAACCATATTTGGCAAGCACGAGCCGAGGATTGTCAGGATCAACAACTTCAGGCTGGAAGTGATCCCCGAAGGCCACCTTCTTCTCATCCATAACGTGGACAAGCCCGGCGCCATCGGGAGCATCGGAACGGTGCTCGGGAAACACAACGTAAATATTGCTCGGATGTACGTGGGTCAGGAGAAAGATGGCGGCAGAAATGTGATCTTCCTGGATACAGATACTCCCGTAGCGCCAGAGACCCTTGAGGAGCTGCAAGCCCTTCCCTTGATTAAGTCGGTCACGCCACTGGAATTGTAGTCCACCGCTCAGGATTCCAACAACTCACTTCCTGCCTGATCTTATCAATCGGGAGAGCAGAAACCAAAGGCTTTGGACAGGGAACACCATCTTGACAACGAGGTTTAGAGTACGTATTAATGTAGGATATATCATCTCGTGAAACCATTGTCTCGTCAGGCTATGGACAGTAATGAAAGCAAGGAGGGGAGCATGGCGGAAGAAGAAAAGGGATTTGTCATAAAGGACAAGCGAGCTTTTTCCTCAGAATCCGGAGAACCCA
>JADFWI010000270.1 GCA_015222985.1 Pseudomonadota bacterium
AAATAAAAAGACGAATGACGTTACCGAAAAACGAAACGGGCATCCCCGACAGTATAGTCGGGACAGGCTCCACCGTAACCCAGAAACGTTACCCAGTATTTCGTATTTTCCTACTGACATCGTGCCTTGTTGGTTTGAGGCGAAGGTTCGCTAGGTATAGCTCGCTTTCTCAGAGATAGCATGCACTTATGCAATCACGAAACGTTGAAAGCAACTATGGAGTCATCTCGATCATTCATCTCCACCTGGCAGTGTGCAGGCCCTCCCCTTAAGGTTGAAAAGAAGACGAAGCACGCTTTTAGTTCGATCACTGAAGAGCTTTTCGGCAAAGTGGGCTCCGGCTGCCCGTTTTGAAATCTCCGACAGGGTGGGATAAACATGGATCGCCCCTGCCATGGTGGAAAGCTTTACCCCGCCCCATGTAGCTGCCACCCATTCATGGATGAGTTCACCCGCGTGAGGACCGATTATCTGGCAGCCGAGCAGCTTTCCTTTTTTGTCAATCAGTACCTTGATCTTCCCTAACTCTTCACCTTCGGCGAGAGCCCTATCATTCTCCTGGAAATCTTCTTCAAGAGTAGTGTACTCTATGTTGGCTTGCTTAGCTCGCTTTTCATTGAGGCCTATGCTCGCCACCTCCGGGTCGGTATAGGTACACCAGGCGACTTTGGTATAGTCCGACTTCCGAGGAAGTTTCAAAACTATGTTGGTGAGGGCGGTGCTGGCTTCATACCCGGCCACGTGTGTGAAGGGAAACTGCCCATTCACATCCCCACATGCATAGATATGCGTGACATTGGTTCGCATTCGGGCGTCAGTTGGTATCCCTCGGGGAGTAAACTCCACACCAGCTGCATCAAGCCCGAGGTCTGTTAGGTTGGGTTTCCGCCCGGTTGCAACAAGAAGGGCATTTGCCTCAAGAACGCGTGTTTCTCCCTGCCCGCGAGCTGGGGAAACGGTAAGGCGAACGCCAGAACCGTTCGATTCCGCTTTGGTGGCCTTGGTGCTTGAGAGTATCTCTACGCCCTCTGCCTCGATGCGACTTCTTAGAATCTCGGCTACATCAGAGTCCTCTGGCCCCAGAATTTGGTCCAAAAATTCAACTACGGTGACCTGGGACCCAAGCCGCTGGAAGGCCTGTGCCAGCTCGAGCCCGATTGGTCCGCCTCCCAAAACGAGAAGACGGGAGGGAAGGGTTCTTTGTGAAAAAACTGTTTCGTTAGTCCAGTACGGCACGTTTGCGAGACCATCAACAGGAGGAAGGGCAGGGCTTGATCCTGTAGACACGATCCAGGCCTTTGCCGAAATGTGGTTGCCGCCGAGCTCAACAACGTGATCGTCAACAAATTTTGGATGCCCAAAGCGCACCTCGGCCCCTAGGCCACAAAATCGCTCCGTTGAGTCATGCTCTTGGATCTTATTGATAACTGAGTGGACCCGGTCCATAACTGCGCCGAGGTCTACAGGAGGCAATGTCAGATCGGGAAGGCCGAATTCTTTTGCCCTGCGCGCAAGGGACCAGACTCCTGCTGTGCGGATTAGAGTCTTAGACGGCACACAGCCGAAGTGCAGGCAGTCACCACCCAGTTCTTTGTACTTCTCGATTAGGATCGTCTTGGCCCCGAATTGGGCCCCTCCGGCCGCAGCAGTGAGGCCAGCAGCTCCCCCTCCGAGAATACCAAGATCGTAATCAAATGTTGCCATGGATAGTCTCCTTTTTCTTAATGGTGTAACGGTTTCTTCGGTTTGCACACTATGGTCACCAGATAGCCCCCTGCCGATCGATGGAGTGCAGAGGCCGGTATTATGGTCTGGCTGCCGTCAAGCGACGTCGCCACCGGTATCTGGTACCTCTGGCACCTCTTCGTCTTCCTCACGAAGTCGCTTCCGAGCCAGCTTCACAAGCATCACCAGAAGGATACCGACCCCGATGATTACGCCGACCAATGTCCACGGCACCCTCTTCTGTATTATGGCCTGTGAAATCGCATCGGTTCCCACCACATAAAGCACGGTTCCAGGCAGCATGCAAAGCCAGGACCAGAACACGTACGTCCAGAAGCGGACTCTGGTCAGCCCGAATCCATAGTTGACAAAATTGAAAGGAAAGATAGGGACAATACGCACGAGAGCTACCATGATAGCCCCATGCTTTTCTGTAAGATCATCAAGCTTCTTGAATTTCTCTCTCTTGGAAAGCCACTTGGCTGTAACATCCCGGGCAAAGTACCTGCCAATCAAAAACGCCAGGCTTGCCCCCAAGGTTGATGCTATACTGACGACAATAACTCCCAAAACAGACCCAAAAATAGCCCCCGCGATAATAGTGATTGCCGATCCCGGCAGAGCAGCAACCACTGCCCCCGTGTAAATGAGTATGAAAACTGCCGGACCCAGTGCACCGAGCGCTTGAATCCAATCGCGGAGAGCAACCAGCCTCTCACCTATGCCGAATACATAGGAAAGAACAAGAATCGCTACAACGACACCCAGTAGTAATATTGGACGCCACATGTGATTTCCCCCCATTTTCGGTTAACCAAGAATCGTTAGAAAGATATTTCATACCCTATTTGCTTTGCCAACTGCCGCACCAGGGAACTTGCCAGAGTAATGACTGCGTCTGCAGTTAACAGGCTGTTGCCCAAACGCAAATCCCTTTGAGCGGTCATTATACTTGTCCTTGAGCAAAGCGAAGGAACGTTTTTTGCCAAGAAATCTTTGGCGAACTGGAAGATAAGGGATGTCAACTGTTTGAGCCCTAAAGGCGAGTTTTGACATCGCCTGGAGGGAGCCTTAGATTTGTCAAAAAGCGTTTTAGACAGAGTGAAAAGGGATTTCGGCAACAGCCTGTTAAAACCTAAACCTTAGTTCACCTGTAGGTGTCCTTATAGAAAGATGCCAGTTTTTCAGGCGAAACACCAAGTAGGTACATAATGAAGAGCGCTGCATTTCTCAGGTTGACATAAACAAAACCCTCTTGTTCCCACCTCCGCGGTGATGTCATCACACGGTCACGTAATATGCAGATTTTATCCCCTCTTCTCTTTATTCTCCTCATCAATTCAACATCTTCCATGAGGGGTATGTCCCTGTACCCGCCGATTGTATTGAAATAGTCCCTCTTGATAAATATCGCCTGATCCCCGTAAGGAATTCTCGTGAGATGACACCTTATGGAAGCCCAGCGCGACAATAGTTTAAATCTAAATCTCTCTGATTTGATGTCAAGTTCGAAAGCGCCCCCAACGTAATGATTTTGGGCCATAGCGGAGGCGATCTTTGTTAGGGCATCACGAGGCAACTTGGTGTCTGCATGGAGAAAGATGAGGATTTCACCTTTCGCCATAGATGCCCCTGCATTCATCTGGCGTGCACGCCCCTTTGGGGCCACGATTTTTATCACGCTTTTCCTGCCGATGGCCTGTATGGTATCCCTATCAGGGCTTCCATCAGCAACGATTATTTCATGGCCTGCATCATACTCTAATCTGTCCAGATGCTCGATGAGTGAATTTATAGTATCTGATTCGTGAAGGACCGGCACAATAATTGAGAATTTTATTTTTTCCATGGTAGGATACGATATCAACAGTTAAAGTTAAGGTCATGGTAAGATGCAAACAACCCATTATACATCTTATACTGAATGCTTTTCTGAAAAAAGTAAAAAGGATTTATTCAAAATTTGCCTATTTCCCCGGAAGTAAGCATGCCCGATTTTCTCATAAGGCTCCAAATTGGTACACGATGCCGGGGCCATGTCATAGTGAAACCTAACCTATTGATTTTTGAGCTTCTTGCAGGGTATGGGTATCTTTTTTTTGGTTATGCCCCTGGCCCAGACCTGGCATGCAAAGCATCTGTATAAAGAGCTTACTTACGAAATACTGTCCCGACCATGTCGGGATTCCAGCAATGTCGCGCCAGGGCAGGCCTGTGACATGGCCCCTTACTGGGTCGATTCAAAATGGTTTATTGCGCCATAAGCCTTAGAATCATAGGCTCCATCTATATAAACCATTTTGAAACGCCTGCCCGCCATGCAAGCAAGGCGAGGCGGG
>JADFWI010000271.1 GCA_015222985.1 Pseudomonadota bacterium
AGTTACCCTGTTTTCTGCCAGGAAAATAGCCTGCCCCAGGGATGGGATGTCAGGTCACTTGACAGGCTGTTCAGTGACACAAACTCCGGGGCCATAGTTGATATTCCTACTGCAGTAGGATTTTGTATGTATATTAAACGCCCGTGCCTGGATCAGCTAGGCCTTTTTGATGAAAAAAGCTTTGGGCTGGGCTACGGTGAGGAGAATGATTTCTGTATGAAGGCGTCCAAAGCGGGCTGGCGCCATGTCCTCTGTGGAGACACCTTTGTTTATCATACAGGCGGAGCTAGTTTTTCAGGATCCAAAGAGCGCCTACAAAAGCAAGGCACTGAGACCCTGGTTAAGCTCCATCCCGATTATTTGGACCGCGTCAGAAAACACATAGCGGAAGATCCCGCACGTCATTTGAGGCTGGCTGTGGACAGTGCCAGAGAAAAGGTTTCAGCATCAAGAGGACAGACGTTTGTCAAGAAGGCTTGTGCCAAGCTTTTGGAAAAAGTATGCTATCCGAAAATTTTCTCTATGTTGGCCGGCCTTGGTTTTGCCTGGATTACTAAGATAATTATCAAACGCAAGGCATGATCCCGGTTGAGAAATCTTACAGTTCCGAGAGACCATGCTCAAAAACGCTGTAACGTCAGCAAACCAAATTAGCTGGTCCCGTCATGCTCTTCGACGGGCAATAATGGCGAGTTGCTCGGCACCGATTATGCCATAATCTAGACTCCAGTAAAGATGCACACCGACTTCCTGAAAGCCCGCTAGCCTCAAGTCATTTAACAATTCCCAGCCGAAATGGTAATAGCAAAGGATCCCATCTGTTGGATTGATTGGATCACCATGGTATTCAGGTGCCAGGCAATGTACTATCTCGCCATCTTCGTTCCTTAACGCGCGAACTACGTTAGCTTGGGCATTCAACAGGAAGGGGACAGACATCAACAACACTCCACCTGGTACTAGCACCCTGAAAAATTCACTCAGGGCTGCCCGGTAATTCGGTACGTGCTCGAGGACGTCGAAGCTTAACAAGTACTCGATCCTGGCATCCTGTAAGCTAAGACTGGTTACATCCTCATGACGCAATCCACGTGCGTCAACAAACCCTGATGGCAGATTCTCGTCAATATATTCGCTGAATACAGTGCCAAAATACTTTTTTCTAATAAACGAGGCAAAGGGCGTCAATTGTTCAGTCAGGTAAATCCTTGAGTGTTGAACAGGTATCGGCGATAATGACTCGAACAACTGCGCCGACATGCGTAGTCTATTATTGAGGCCACACACCTGACAGACTAGTCTCTCGCGCCAATTGACAGTACCGGTTGATGAATAGAGTCGATCGTAAAGAAATTTGCGTGGTCCCTTACAGACCCAGCACCAGCCTTTGAGATAGGCTCTGCCATTTACAGGCAGGCTTGCGTCAAGTCCAGCCTCAAATGCCCTTCGTTTAGAAAAAAGCGCCTGCTCTGTTTGTCTATATTGCATGTAGGCCTTCTGCGAAGAGAATGCCATATGCCAAAAAGACAAATGCGGCGTGGCCGGAATGCTATCAGGCTTTGGATGACACGCCATAAGACGTCTAAGCAGGCCGCTCCAACGCCACCAGTCAGTCACGATCCATCTCCAGCAATTTAGCGAGGGTAAGGCGAGCCGTAGCCCTCGAATAATGGCGACGTACATTCTCGCGTCCTGCCTTAGACAAACGATTCCACAAGATTTCGTCTTTATAGAGGCGTAGGATAGCCTCAGCAAAGGCATGCGGCGTATCGGCCAAGAGGACTTCTCGACCATCTTTCAGGTCCATGCCCTCGGCCGCAACATTTGTCGCCACTGATGGAAGCCCCCAAGCCATAGCTTGATTAATTTTGCCTTTTATACCCGCACCGTAGCGTAAAGGCGCAAGGGAGACACGAGCAGATTGCAACAGCGGTGTGATATCCTGGACAAAGCCTCGAATGTCAACTCTAGGACCAGCCAGATTCAAAAGACTATCGGGCATCCTGCTGCCTCCAATAGTTACAACTACATCAGGCATTCCGGATTTAAGTAGAGGCCACACTTCTCCCAGGAACCATTTCACAGCATCGACATTAGGAGGGTGCCGAAAACCCCCAACGAACAACAGACCGTGCCGTTCGGAAAATCGATGGACGTTGGGCTGCGGATCGTGGATATTCGACAGTAGCCGCACATCGGCGTTTGGCATCAAGTTAGCCAACATACGCTGTTCAAAAGGGCTGACCACAAAAGTCACATCGGCCCTGGCAATGACGTCCAGCTCCTGAACTTTGGTTTTATTTGCAATCTTGGCTAAAGCAGACGAATTTTCCAATTCAGCGAGACGTTGTTCGCGCAGAAAATGCAGATCCACAGTATCGAAAACGATCCTTGCACGTGGTGCCCAGTGCCGAATCTTGTCGATATAAGGAGCAGCTACATAGTGCCGACAAAAGACAATCACATCGTATTGACCGCCGCGTGTCTCTAATAGTTGCGTAACCGAATGGATATAGGGGGCATGCCATACCTCGATGCCGGTTTGCTGCAAATTATGCACATAAGGCTGGCGATGTTCCAGATTATCTGCGATGAAAGATACTTTACACCCCAGTTCGACCAGAAGCTCCAAAATCGCCCACATGCGAAAAGAGCCAGAATCCTGATCGGGCGTGATCATACAAGCTTCGACCACCAATATCCTCGCCTTTGCCCACCGATCGGCCTCCAATTCTGGGTGCAGGCCATTGAGCCGATGGCAGGTCAATTGAACTTGCCAGCGTGCAAAAAAAGTCTCCTTGTTGATCATTTGATAACGCTTGACGCCTCGTGTCTCGTCTGTGCCTGAACTGACGCCCTCGAAGTGAACGATCATGGCTTCAGGCTGGTAGTAGACCTGCTTTCCAGTCTCACGGACACGAAAGGCAAGATCAGTATCTTCATAATAGGCTGGTGTGTAAACAGGGTCAAACCCGCCCAGCGCTTTCCAATCCGAACGCCTGATTGCCAGACACGCCCCAGAACAATAATCTACTGGGCGCAAATAGCGATAGGGCGGATTTTCCGGGTCGTCGTCCCGCCCCCAGTTCCAGGCCGACCCATCGCGCCAGACAATGCCACCAGCTTCCTGCAATCGTCCATCCGGATAGACCAGTCTGGCGCCCACCAACCCAGTATCCGCGCGCAAGTGAAAAACTTCCAGTAAGGCCTCGAGCCAACCCGAGGTAACCTGTACATCGTTGTTTAAAAAGATCAGATATTCCCCGCGCGCCAGACCTCCACCAACCCCACAACTGCCGATGAAACCGATATTTTTAGGGTTACGTTGAAATAAGACGCCTTGCACGCAATCCAGCACTTCGGAAACAGGCAATGGCGACGCGTCATCGATCAAGATGATCTCTACCTTCCTAAGATCAGTCTTCTCGGCAAGACTTTTCAGACAATTAAAGGTGAACTCGCAATGGCCAAAAACAGGGATTACGATAGACACCTTTGGAGTACAATGTACTGGGCAGGTATCTAGCACCAGTGGCCCGATTATCGCCATGTCGTTGTCTATTTTAGGTATTGGTATATAGGCTGGTGAGAACAATTTTGTCTTTACGCGTCTAATAAGCGCTAATACTCCTTCGTCATGCCAAATATGCCATAGCAGGGACAAACGCCCACACCCACGCCGGATCTGACAGCCATGGTAGGAGACTACACGCCAAGCATCCACGCCCAAGCGTTTAAGGCGGCGTAATGGTTCGGTCATCCGCCAGGAGTTACTTTGTTCGAAGGCACGAATCTGCGCCATGGCCTCACCGATTTGGCGTTTTTGTTCCTGCATGCATTGTTCGGTTCGATGTAGCGCTTCCTGTGTATTCGCAAGTGCCTGAGATAGCTGGTCACGCTCAGCTAGGGCTTCGCTGAAAGTCTGTAAAAGATCATACCAGGATTTGCAATATTGGTTTTCATACCGATTCAGTAATGCATAATCCCGTGTTATTTCAGTGAGTCTCTGTCTCAGTACCTGCCGTGATTCAGCATGACCGCAGACAACTCCATGTTCGAACAATGACAACAGGTCAAGATCGTTTGCCTCGCCGTTGCCATGGGGTACGTCGGCTATATTGGCCAGGGGAATCACCTCAGCATCAGCCTCTTCTTGCACAGTCTCTGATAAAGGTGCTAGAAATTCTCTGCGATAAGCCGCGCGCAGAGATGAACTTTCCGAAGAGTGAATCGGACTTTTACTTACAGGTTCAATTGTTCTTGCTGCCTTCAACAAAGCCGTATTCCACTCACTCGCAGTCGCATCATATCTGATCAGCAATCCCTGGGCATTATCAGCAAGTCGCTCTGCCTGTGCACCAAGTTTTGAAGCCACTATCGGCAGGCCCGTCGCCAATGCGACATCCAGTGTATATGAATAGCTCTCAGGAATCCTACCCGGAAACCATATCACATCCGAACGTTCTAGATCTATCAAAGCAGGGAGATCTCTATCGATATATTCGCCCCGAACCTGGATTGGAAGTTCCGGCAATGTCGGTATCGCATGCTCGGGATAACCGAGCAGGCAAAAGGACAGAGGCAAAGCATCAGAAGATGCAACTTGTGCGCAAGCAACCAAAGTATCAAGGCCTTTTGCTCTACTTAGCAGACCTAGAAGTAATACCTTTATTAAGTGCCTTTCTCGATGCTGCCAATCGGCTCGGGACGGGTGCGCCAGACATGTCAAACATACATCGGGGAAACGGTCCCGTATGCGTTGTGCCACGTAGTTCGAAGGCACGATCACCCGAGAGGCGCTCCTTAAAAAATTATGCATGCTTGAACGCCATTCCTCGATACTTATTCCCCAGGGGTGCGGCCTTGTAGCCAGACAACGCTCGCAACCAGCCAAATCTGGCTCGTGACAATATTCTGCGTCGATCGTGACCATGGCATTCTGCGGGCAGTAAGGGTAAAAGTCATGCAAGGTGAGATCGTAAGGTAGCCCGATCGCCCCTGGTAAGGACAGTATCTCATAAGGAAAACCGTGCACATGGTGGAAATGGAGACGCACATAGCGACGCGAGCGCAAAATCTCCAGTAATCCAGCCCAATCATCAATACTGAGGCGTACGGAATTGCCATCGGCATCTTCAAGTATGAAGCTACCATTTCGTCCTGGTCGCAACAATTCAACACGCGCGAAATCCTTCAACAATTCGATCAGATCGTATACATGTTTCTCCACACCGCCACCGTAATGGTGAGCTACCATCAAGATTCCTGGTCGATACAAGTCAGTATCCTCTAAATTTAATCTTGAATTATCCAGTATTTATTTGAGCTCATTAATCCAAAGATGTATCTCTGATTTGGTCAAGTAAAAGTAGACACCCAGTTAAGCAACTCCAACTGGTGTAAATTTCCTTTCAAAACCATTTGGGTGAGATATAACCGAAAGTTGTGTTAAGAGATTAGGTGGTGTATCCTTCCGGGAACCAACCAAGAACCAGGGAAATGAAAACATTCAAAAAAGAAAGGATGCACACACCATACCCAAGCATAACGTAATTGAATTCAAAAAACCAGAGAGATTCGTTGATGACAGCACTGAAGCATGAGTCAAACTGACAGGGACCTACACAAGGTCATTGGGAATTTTTCATTTTGATTTAGTTGATGTGCCGCGAAATTGCGCTGAAAATCAACTGGTTCCTCTGGTTTTTACAAAAGATGCTCAAATTGGCACATAGTACTCCCATCCCCATCACTATCTGAGGTGTATTTAGTTGGATATTGTTAATCTTTTTCTTAGATCATCTGATCAATCATCTATATCAAGCGAAGTTGAAAAGGGGCCGCCAGACGTTCCCGCACCAATAAGTAATTCGGGTCGGGATAGAAATGCGGCGCGCTTGATCTTAGGTGTCGGCTTGGCTGTTTCGGCGTTTCCGCTTCCCGTGCCCGTTTAGCCTCCTCCATAGTCCACGTTTCCGCAAGCCTCCTTGCGACCCCACACGGTCGGATTTCCCGATCGTGGTTCTGACCCTAGCTTGTCCCCCTGCTGCCTTTCCATAAACGAGGAAGTTTAAATGCTGGCTCACATACACCCCTCTCAACTATGGTTTACATACGAAACTAGGCCCATATTTAATGACACGGCTTATCCCGGTTCAGAGTCCGGGGCCGGCCAAGGCCCGCCAGGTGCCCAGAGCCCCTTTGCCCGCGCAAGGCGTTACCCC
>JADFWI010000272.1 GCA_015222985.1 Pseudomonadota bacterium
ATACTCTCTATTTTGTTCACCACCCTTGGCAAAGCCGGTAGTGTGCAGTGCTGACGAAGAAATGTTCTTGGATCAATCTCGATCGGGGGTAGCATAGTTTTACACTCCTGCACCGAAATGATTGGCTTTCTTGGCTCAATATTGGAAAGCATCATCCCAAAAACTTTCCAAACAACCACATCCCTATCCAGACGACCATCACGACGAGCGACCATGAAAAGGCAACGAATCCGAATACTGTTAGTACTCTTTTAACGCCCATAGTTCATTCCGCTAGTTACGGTTTTCGGAACCCACTGGAGGCTATTCTATTTTGTGAGTAAAGAAAAACGCCACAAATGCTATGTTAATTTTGTCACACTGAAAGCGGGTCCGAGGCTTACTCCAGGAGTTCCTGAACTGCCGCCAAGAGTTCCTCGCGTACAAAAGGCTTCGTCAATTTCCGATGCGCGCCGAGTTTGTCGGCCAGATCCAGGTATTCCTCAGGTTTCACACGACCCCCTCTTGAGATGGCTATGATTTTCACTTCTGGAAAATCCCGCCGCAACTCCATGATGGTTTCAAGACCTTCCTTGTCAGGCATGTGATAAGATCTGTGATCACAAGGTCGACGGGCTCCTCACGGAAGAGCTTCATGGCTTATTCATCCTTCCCCAACCTTTTCTTTGACAAGTTGCTCGAACCCCGTGATCACTTACGACCTTTGAGACGGGACAACAGTCTCGCCACTTCAGGAATCAATTTGGAGCCCACTTCGCTCTTGGGCACGTACGCGCTGGCCCCTGCTGCATCTGCGTCGGCCATGAAGTCGGCGGCATCGTAGATGGTGAGCATCACCACCTGCGCCTGCGGCACAGCGGCCTTTATGTGCCGGGTCGTCTCGATACCGTTCATCCGGGGCAGCCCAATATCCATAATGACAATGTCTGGTGGCTGGGCACTGGCCAGAGCTATGGCCTCTTCGCCGCTTTTGGCCTCCAAAAAGCGACACTCCGTGAAGGTACGGTTGAGCCAATCGCGCACGTGAGTGCGCACTGCGTCATGATCTTCAACGATCAAGATGATTGGCTTTGTAACCTGATTTTCATCCTGAATGCTGCTCATAAATAAGATCTCCTTGATCAGACCGTCAGAAGCGCTAAGCTTCACATTATCCACTTCAAAACTCTGAAGATCGTGTGTTCGTAAATCCTGCAGACAAAAAGAGCAGGCCCTTTACGCACACGGAGATCCCTCATGCGGCAGTAGACATGCAGTGGATTCAAAACATGGAGCATAAGATCTGACATTGCATCACTCCAGAAGCGAGGTAAAACCTAAAAACCCAAATAATCCCTTTGCCGTAAATAATGCGCTGACATACCAACGAATGTTAAGTTCTGTTCTCTCTGCGTGCTGGGGTGAACGATTACGTTATCTTCAGCATCATTATACTGCTGATCTCAGCCATTGTCTGTCAGGAAAGTTTGACAATTTGTGTGGGGAATATTGGAAAAAGATCAGAGGGGGTGAGGTTACTCCGGGGAAGTCAGGCCGTGCAGGATGGCGAATTTCACCAGGCTGGGGAGGTCGCTGACGCCCAGCTTTTGCATCAGCCGGCTGCGGTAGGTTTCCACGGTCTTGGGGGAGAGGTAGATGGTCTCGGCGATCTGCGCACTGGACTTGCCCTCTGCCACTAGTTGCAGGATCTCCCGCTCGCGGGGACTGAGGCGCTCTAGCGGGCTCCGGTCCGGAAGGGCTTTGCGGCAGCTTATGTAATCGTCAATCAAGGTCTCGGCAATCCGCTGGCTCAGGTAGCGACGGCCAGCATGAACGGCCCGTACGGCATCAATCACCTCATTGCCTGCTGATTCCTTAAGCACATAGCCCTGGGCGCCGCTCCGGAGAGCTTGGAAGATGTGCTCGCTGGTAGCGTGCATAGAGAGAATGACAACCCGGGTTGAGGGGCACGCCTCGCGGATCTGTTGCGTGGCCTCAATGCCGTTAAGTTCCGGCATGGCAATGTCTATGACCGCCACATCCGGGCGTAATAGTTGCACCTGGCGCACGGTTTGGCGTCCGTTTGCGGCTTGGCCGACCACGCTAATGTCACTCTGGGTCTCCAACATAAACCGTAGACCGTCACGCACCACAGCATGGTCGTCGGCCAGGAAGACTCTTATGGCCATGGGATCACCTCCTCACCTCAACTACGATCCGCGTCCCTTTCCCCGGCTCTGACTTCACGATCAGGTGTCCTCCCACCGATGCGGCCCGCTCCCGCATGCTGACTAGCCCCCATCCCGACAGCTTTCCCGGCCGGTCGAGCACCTTGGGATCAAAACCATCACCGTTATCAGCGATAGTCAGACGTGCTCCCCCGGCTACTTGCTCCATAGTGACGGTCACCTGGCTGGCCTGAGCATGCTTGGCCGCGTTGGTAAGCGCCTCCTGGACGGTGCGGAATAGGGCCATCTCCAAGGAGGCCGGTAGTCGTGGGGTCCAATCCTCGCCTTGCACCACGGTTGCCACTCCCGTGCGGTCCGTGAACTGCTCGCCATACCAGCGCAGTGCAGCCACCAGGCCATAGTCGTCCAATACGGGCGGGCGCAACTCTGCCATCACGTCCCGGATATGCTCGGCCGTCTGCTCTACCAGCCTCAAGGAATCGTCCAGCCTGGGACCCACTTCTGTAGCTGATTCAGCCGGGAACATACTGCGCACCACGTTAAGATTGATGCTGAGCGCGGTCAGATTCTGGCCCACCCGATCGTGCAGCTCCTGAGCCAGCCGTTGTCGCAAGACCGCTTCCACCTCTTCCAAACGGGCAGTAAGGGAGCGCAGTTGTTCGACATAAAGCTGCAGGGCCTCCTCTGCCCGCTTGCGCTCTGTGATGTCGGTGCAAACACCGATCCACTTGTATGGACAGCCTTTGTCATCGAGAAGGGGGAGCCCATGGTCGTTCCAGTGCCTGTATGTGCCGTCCTTATGTCTTACCCTGTATTCGTATTGAATAGGCTCTGTTGATGTTCTGTGAATCTCAACCGCGTTGTCAAGTTTAACCCTATCCTCGGGGAGTATCAAGTCAAGCCACGCATTGATATCGCGCGAAATCTTTCCCTTTCTGTATCCCAGCAATCCGTCAATATCCCCGAACCACTGCAGAGCATCACTTGCTACATCCCATTCATAAATCAGATCATAAGCGGCCTTTCCAGCAACTCTAAGACGTTCTTCGCTCTGCCACAGCGCCTCCTTAGCTTCACCGAGCCGCATGAAAGCAACAACTAGGCCGAAAACAATGATACCGAGGAGTAGCACCAACCCGCTGAGGGTGTAGATAGTGGATAGGGCTTTTTGAGCCAACTTTAATGTTGTGGTCGAAATGCCTAAGATCCAGCGCTGGTTCTCCATGTATACTTCAGAAGTAACGATCAAATGCTGCCCAGTAGCACGATATCCCAAGATTTTTCCCTCTGTATTTCTTAGCAAATCATTAGCCTTGATCAAATCGGAAGGCTCAGACAGATCCGACAGAAACTTCCCCCGAAGTTCGACATCGCGGTGAAAAAGAATGCGACCGTCTTCCTCTAATATGAATCCATATCCTGAAGTAAGTTTAGTAAGTGCCATCGAGTATCGATTGAAAAATGGTTCAGCCCTGACGACGAACAAAATGGCGCCTTTAAATACTCCTTTTGAATAAACGCCGGTGTGAAGTACAAATCCCAAATCCAGGGGATCCATAAAAATCTTAGGGGCAACCTCAGAGCGGCTCAACAAATCTGACACAATAATCGCCTCTGACAGATAGACTTTGTTTGGTATGTGTTGAGTATTCTTAAAATATTTGGATTCCTGAAAACTTGATTGCGCTGATGCTGGATTTGTGCCGGCAACTACCTTTCCATTTACATCCAAAATCAAAATTTCCGGGATGGCATTTGGATGATGGCCCATTACAAAATTCAGGTAACCATAGAGCTCTTCACCCACTTTCATGTTACTGTTGGCCAAATATTTATCAATCCTGAGAAGATCGGAACGCAAGGATTCCAAATAAAATTGTAGCTCCTCTGAACCAGTTTTAATATTATTTTCGAATTCATGCAGGACCCATTCTCTGTTTAATTTCACATAATTGAACGTAACACTCAAAACACCTATGATGAAGACGAGGAAGACGAGTGCACCCCCAACAATCAGCATGTGTTTTTTCTTAAACATAATTGCACCCGAACACTCCCTAAATGGTTACAAGGAGCTTACTCTTGAATAACTGAATAAAAATCGCCAGTAGATATATTCTCACTGGTGATTACCCATGGCTTGACTAGATGTTCTTTCCATTCGGGCAGATTTCCGGTTTTCAAGTAATGCACAAGCTTTTCTAATGCGATTTCTACCTGGCTGATAGGATATTGGATTGTACCATCCAATCGGCCTTCACGTACGGCTATTAGCGCTTTCGGAATTGCATCAGTTCCAATGGTTAAAATCTCTTCTGATGGTATGCCTGCGTTTTCCATTGCCTCTATGGCCCCCAGAACCATATCGTCATCCTGAGAATATAGTGCGTTGAAACTTGCAACCGTAGCCAAAGCTTCCTCCATGACTCTGTAACCTTCGTCGCGTAAGAATGCCCCGCTCTTTTTGAACACGACCTTCATAGCAGGGTATTTTTTGATTTCATCATAAAAGCCCTTGGAGCGGTTGATTGCAGGTGAGGAGCCAACAGCACCCTCCAAAACTATGATTTCGCCAACACCCTTCAGCCTATCAGCAAGGAATCGACATGCAAGGCGGCCTGCCTCTACGTCATCTGAACCTACAAAGAAAAGATACGGCGCCCCAATTGCAGAGCGGTCAAAGGCAACCAAAGGGATTCCTTTTCGGGAGGCCAACTCAAGGGCGGGAATCAGCCCTTTGACGTCTACAGGGTCAGTAATGATTGCATCTACGCCTCGTTTGATTAAGTCTTCGATATTGATCGCCTGCTTAGTCACATCATTGTTCGCATCATAGGTGATCAACTCAACGTCTAATTCAGCAGCCTTTTTATGCATGGCATGATATGCAAACTTCATCCAGGTCATCTCAACGTTCATTGCGGCAAATCCTATGGTTAGTTTACGATCTTGTTCACCATCTCCCCGAGAACAGGCGCACGCAAAGCCGGCGAGCGTCAAAACGGCTATCGCTATTCGAAAGCTATTCCATCTTTTTTGTCTCATCGCATGAGCCCCCTGTAGGAAGAACCCGGAGTCAGGTCTTCATTCTTCACTCTCTATTAATTTCTGTCAAAAATGAGACCTGATCCTCCCCTATTTGGAATTGTCTATTGAATATTGATAATTGACCATTCTATACTGAGCGTCATAAATAGTTGCGCACAATATCGCACCGGATAGCTGTTAAGCGCTTCTTTTAATAATCTGTGCTTCGGGATCAGCGGCGGTGACGACATCCATAATCTGAAAAAGGAGATAACTTTTACCGACTCTCCTCTGGC
>JADFWI010000273.1 GCA_015222985.1 Pseudomonadota bacterium
GGATGGATGCTGATAAAACAGTATTTATTCCGAAATCGGGAGAGAAAATAACAAGAAAAGATGGCATACTTTTTATCAGTTATAGCACTTTGGCAAAAGAAGGCAAGCCAAAATATGATGCGGTAGGTCATGAAATTGCGCCTGCTCAATCACGCTTGGATCAAGTTATCGATTGGCTGGGTTCTGATTTTGATGGTGTGATTTGCTTTGACGAATCACATAACATGGCAAATGCCACAGAAACAAGAGGTGCCCGAGGAATAAAAGACCCATCGAAAAAAGCAATAGCCGGTATTCGTCTTCAAAATGTACTGCCTAATGCGAGGATCGTAACTGCTTCTGCAACGGCGGCCACTGAAGTAGAAAACCTTGCTTATGGTGAAAGACTCGGCTTATGGGGTGAAGGAACTGCGTTTGCTTCAAAGATGGATTTTATTCAATCAATTAAGTCTGGCGGGGTTGCGGCCATGGAGGTTGTGGCAAGTAACCTGAAAAGTATGGGCAGAATGGTTGCGCGAACGCTTGCCTATGAAGTACCCGGAAAACCGGATCAGACTGTCACATATCGAACACTAGAACACAAGATTACTGCAAATGACACAGAGGTTTACAATAAACTGGCAGGTGCTTGGCAGATAGTTCTTGAAAATATTGATGCTGCTATTGAGGAAACTGGCGGGGGTTCTGTGGCAAGAAGGAATGCCTCGGGCCAATTTTGGGGAGCACATCAAAGATTTTTTAATCAAATTCTAACCTCATTGCCAACACCAACTTTTATAAAAGATATGGAGGCACAACTTAAAGCAGATAATTCTTGTGTTATTCAACTGTTTAACACAAATGAAGCCCTTATGGATAGGCGGTTGGCACAGGCTGAAGAAGCAGGCCTTGACCTTGAAGATGTTGACCTTACTCCAAGAGATATGTTGATCCAATTTCTTCAAAGATCGTTCCCTGTCAATGCGTGGGAAGATTATTGGGATGCAGAAACAGACTCAACACAAAAAAGACTGGCAAGAGATTCGGAAGGAGAGATAGTTCAAGATCCTCTCGCGGTAGCCAGACGAGAAGATTTGATAAAAACTGTGGCTGGTCTTCCTGTTCCTGAGACGATTATAGAGCGCATCATAAACCATTTTGGTTCAGATAGTGTTGCTGAGATGACAGGAAGAAAGAGACGATTAGCCAGGCAACCAGATGGATCGGTTAAATTGCAAAGGCTTACACCTGCATCGAAGAAAAAAGACGTTCAATCTTTTATGGACAAGAAAAAACGTATTCTTATTTTTTCTAATGCTGGCGGTACAGGGGTTGGATATCATTCTGATCTTAGTGCCATAAATCAACAAAAACGAGCACATTATCTTGCTCAACCTGGATGGATAGCAAGCAAGGCCATTCAAGGCTTTGGTCGGTCGCACAGAACACACCAGCGGATTGCTCCCGAAAATATTCTTATAACTACCAATATAGCTGCACATAAAAGATTTTTCTCTTCAATAGCCAGGCGCCTTGATCAAGTAGGCGCTCTTACTAAGGGCGAACGCAAGACAGCTAGTCAGGGACTATTTTCTGCGGAGATGAATCTTGAAAATGAATATGCGGACTTGGCACTCCGCGTATTATTTAATGATCTGCAAAATGGCACAATTACCCTGGCGGAGGACTTAGGTCCAAGAGAAGTATTCAAACAAATGGGGTTCGGAGACATTGACGATTATGAAGGTGACGCCTTCGCTGCTCAAAACATGACTATGACAAAGTTTCTGAATCGTCTGCTTTCCATGGAAATTGATGCTCAAAATACATTGTTCGAGGCCTTTATCCAACGTCTTGAAGCTCAAATTCAGTATGCCGTTGACCAGGGAACTTATGAGACAGGCATTGAAACATTACGTGCGGACAAGATTAAAAAGGTATCTGAACAAAACATTGATATACCGGTTGGTAAAGCAAAATATACCGAGCTTAAATTAACTTATCCAACAAAGCTTACAAAATATGAAGACTTGCCGGTTTCGGGGACTTCACGTTTTCTCCGTAACAAGAGAAGTGGAAAATTTTATTTCTTTAGACCTGGAGTAGATGTTACTGAGCCAAGTGGTGCTATCAGGCGTCGAGTAATTCGGCTATCTCCTACTGCTACGGTTCCTACATACATGAATACGTCGGACGTGTCAGAGGAAAAGTATGAAAAGATTACCAGGGGAACAAAAAAACTCTGGAACGCAGGGCAAAAAGACGCGCCCAAAACCTATACGACTCACATACACGTAGTATCCGGTACACTGCTTCCCATCTGGGACCGCTTGCCAGGTGAAGTTCCAAAAGTTATTCGTGTAAAGACAGATGAAGGAGAAGTTTTGCTAGGGAGAACAATTCCGTCCAGCAAACTAGACCAAACAAAAAGGGCTCTCAGGTTAGGCATTGGAAAACCCACTGAAGTGACCAGCGGTCAGGCCCTTAACGCTTTACTGGAAAATGATGCCACTTTAGTTTTAGCAAATAATTGGACGATAAAAACCAGGACGGTAAGCGGTGAAGATCGAATAGAGGTTGCAGGGCCTACGGGTAGCGACATTAATATGCTCGAAGGCTTTGGGGCCTTTACTGAGATTATTGGATATAAAACCAGGGTATTTATTCCATTAGATAGGGCAGAGGAAATAATAAAACGTGTAATCAAAAATAAGCCTGTAGTGGAAATTCAAGGCAGGAGGGGAGAGGCCCTTCCTTCCAATATCATAAATCGTCTTCTTGAGAATGAAAAAGGATCCTCCGAATTCATAAATGATCTGTCTCGTGTCGGCGCCGACGTGATGCGACGTGGCTATACGAAGTTCAAAGATTTTTCTGCGGAGATGAAAAGGGTAACGGGCAGGGCCTGGGACAAAGTAAAATCCTTGATACGTAAGGCTTACTTTGCGGCCAAGAAGATCCTTAAGAGTGAGAGGGGTGCTGTTGAGATTGGTAAGCCTAAACCAAAACCAGAGGTTGGCCGTGAAGTTATAAGCAAAGATGGAACTACTGTTGACTGGAATAAGTCAATGACCCTTCTGGAGCAGAAGGTATTCGGCACATACAAAAAAGATGGTTCGTTTGATAAATGGCGAACCAGGGCA
>JADFWI010000274.1 GCA_015222985.1 Pseudomonadota bacterium
TAGTCAATCGATTCGATGTATATTTGATAAATCTTGATCCTACTGTTGGATCTGAAATTCAGAAAACCAGACCCTGTTTGATTGTTTCACCTGATGAAATGAACAGACATATCCGCACCGTCATTGTTGCCCCGATGACTACTGCAGGTAAGGACTATCCTACAAGGGTATCATGCAAATTTAAAAAGAAAAAAGGGCAAATCGTCTTAGACCAAATACGAACAATAGATAAAGCACGACTTGTAAAAAAACTTGGTTCTATCAATCCAGAAACCCAGTTAGGGGTTATTTCTGTCTTACAACGATTATTTGCGTTTTAAGACGAGTAATGGGGGACGGACGAGTACCCATTCTTTGACAATCCTGCTCACTTCCCAGGGGATGAGAATGATGCCGGAGAGAATCATCACAACAGTGACCCATCTCCCGCCCTCTGACATGGGGGTGATATCACCAAAACCCACGGTAGTCAGCGCCACAACCGTAAAATGGAATGCGTCTCCGAACGTCCTCACCCCCGAATTCATGCCGCTCTCCACATAGAAGAAAAGACCTGAAGAGATGAAGAATATCATGAATATAGTCAAAAAAAGCCTTACCACTTTAAGCACGTGCATGATAAGGCTGCCGAAGAAAAATCAGGATCTGCAGTAAATCGCAAGAACCTGAATATCCTGAAGACTCTTATCAACTTGACAAAGTCGAAACCTAGCGTGATGCCGAACAAAGGAAGAATGAGCAGGGAAAGGGTGGGTAATATGGCTACCAGGTCAATGACGCTGTATATATCCATCAACTGCTTGAACCTGTTCTTTGCGCCATAAAGCCTTGCCCCATACTCCACGACGAAAAGTGGCATGGGGCCATCTCCCTTGAAAAGGACTGGAACATGAGGCGGTTACAGACTTCTAAAGGGTATCTCTGAAGCTTTGGATGGAAGTCCCTTTTTCTCACGGGACGCTGCAGCCTCTATCAAACATCACGGCCTGCCCATGGCACCCTTCTGCACCAACGTCCCCGTTATCTTTCCAGAAGCCAGGAAAATTCAAGGCCCGGGCCTACACATCGCCAACCATCCTGTATGAGTTGACTGCCCGTGGCCTTGAAGTCTACACCCTCCAACCTTTCTTTCATCTGGATGCGGTCTTGCGCGTCAAACCAAAAGGAGACAGCCTGGCCAAATTTACTCAAAAGCACATACCCTCCATTTGCATGCTGAAACAGCCTTTGTGTGCCAGGGTTCGCTTTCCCGGTCTCCATCATCTCGCTCCTTTCTATATCACCACCGGAAAACGGCTGCACCAGCGTCCCGGCTGTTTTTTTTCGATTCACCCCAATCCCCGCGCTTCTCCGCACCTCGCTGTCCGCACCATGCCCTTCGCCTCATGCGTCTCTCTTTAAGCCACGAGCCCCGTTTCCCGGATGCTTCCGGTTTCCGTTCTATCGTATGGTCCGCCCCCGAGGCCTTCATTATTCTTTCAGCTTGATGGAAAGATTGCCTTCTTCCACGCGGATATGTTCCACGCCGGCGGCAAATGCGTGCCAGAAGCCTCTGTCGGCACCGAATTCTTTGACCAGGTCAACGTTTTTCAGACCGCCGAGCCAGGCGTTGGGGATGGGAACACCACAGATGCTGACCCCTTTGAGCATGACAACCGGGTTCCCGTCATCATACCTCAGCCCCAAACCGGCGTTGACCCTGAGCGTTTTTCCACCGAGAACGGGAAAATCGGGATCCAAGGGGATAAGGAGTTTCGCGCTGGCCAGGTCCTTGGAAAGATCGATGGCAAGTTTGTCAGCGAGATCGGTGTTTCGGGCCAGCAGGCCATTGAGTTCGCGCTCGCTCAGTTTGATCTGCCGGCTGGCACCTGCCTCACTGTAGCGCTCCGGTTTCAAATAAGCCCCTCCGTTGCCGCGAACCATCTGCCCATAGTCGTCATCCTTGCCGGATGCCCACTCTGCGGGCCCTCGGGCAGGATCCAGCCGCGCCAGCTTGGCATGAAGTACCTGCGCTTCCCGGTCACTGAGTTTAACCGGTTTGAATTCCCTGGGAAACAGGTAGGCCATTGTCATCCAGACCGTTGTCGCCGACGTCACGATGGCAACAGCCACGACGATGAGAAGTATCCGCAAACGACTGGACCGTCTTTTTCGATCCGGTGGGGTGTTTTGCATTGTGTCCGTGTTCATGGGCACCTCTCCAAAAAAGCGTGACTTGAAGGACGTTCTTTACATCTGAAATTTTGCCCTGCGGCAGATAATATCTTTGGATAGTACATCGTGCAAGTCTGATATGCAACCCATCGCATGCTATCTCCACATCACAAACCCATAGGGAACTCAGCTTTGAACCTAAATGGGTTTGCAAATTTTACACTCCTGTCAAACATATGGGGGTGTTGCCCAAAAGAAGATCTCTTTGAAATGAATGCAGGCACTTACGGGGACATACAGAAATTGCCCAGAGTTTATATGTAGTTTTCTCTCCTCAACATGTGTCAACGGGAAACCGCACGGTTCACGCACGATATCATTATCCCCGGTTACACATTAAGCCCCTGATCGTCAACAAGCAATTTCTGCACGAACTTTCCCAGATAGCCGGCCAAAAACCTGGGAGATGCCCTCACCTGGTTGCTGATCAGTCAATATTCCGACACATGGCTTCTGTTCCGAGTCTGTTCGTTTTGAACTGCCTCTCCTCATGTCTCTGTAATTCCTCATGATTTGATTTCTGGCACACCTTGGCATTTTCTTTGCTTGCGGTCTTCCAGTGAAGAAAGGATTTCCATCGAAGGTTTTTTCCCTCCTTCACTGATCAGGGGAAACTAACCATTTCTAAAGTACGTGAAACCACTCAAAGGTCCGCCTCAGAAAAAAGTGGAGGTTACCGGCCAAATACGGATGATTGGGGCGGACAAGAAAAAGGGAGAATATTATGAATAAGGGGTTCACGCTTGTGCAGCTTCTTGTTGCGGTGGTACTCACACTGATTGTGTCTAGCATCGCTATCCTCAGTTACCAGAAGATCCTTGCAATGGGTAGAGAGGAAGTGTGTGCAACGAACCAGCGAGCACTCACCAATGCGGTGGAGGCCTACGTTAGCACAAACTATGTCATCCCGGCTGTGTTGGGTGATTTGAAGCTGGAACACCTTGAAAAAGGCTATGCCCAAGTCATGGAAAAGGCCGGCTGGTTTACCAGGTTCTCTCATTTTCTCGTCAGGACAAGTATGTCCAATGAAGCGTATGCTCAATTTCTAACCTATGACAACCTCAAGAGTTATGGAGTCCAGAAAGATTTTTTTCGTTGCCCAAGCGACTCCAATGGCGGTGTTTCCTACGGAATTAATGCTAACATAGCGGGAAAGCGCTGGTACGACATAGGTAATAACGTTATCATCGTTGGCGATTGTGAGAACGGTGTCTTTTCCGGACAGGGACAGCTTGCGAAAAGGCATGCCTCTGGCCAAGTTGCCATAGCGGTGACAAAGGCTGGAGAAGCGGTAAGAATGGGAAGCGAAACTGTAGATGCCGCCACAGCCAGTTTTGAAGTTGTTGTTGATGGCGATGACGACGATGACGACGA
>JADFWI010000275.1 GCA_015222985.1 Pseudomonadota bacterium
ATAACTTTCTGAAAACACTGGATTCCGGCTTTCGCCGGAATGACAAAAAAGGACGTTTTTTGACTTTTTACGAGACCGTCAAGATTTAGAACTTGCTGAAGGTGCCCCTTTCTAGTAAGAAATTCGATTTCGTAAAAAATGTTATGAGATTGGATGAGTTTTCGCTATGGCCATAATTGCACCCTTTCGGGGGATTTTTTACAATCGTGAGAAGATTCAGGACTTAAGGGATGTAATCACCCCGCCTTACGATGTGATATCAGAACGGGAGCGGCAAGAGTACTTCAAGCGCCATCCTCAGAATATGATTCGCTTGATTCTGAGCAAAGGAGACCCTCAGGATACCAACCGTGACAATCGTTATACACGAGCGGCCGAGTGTTTTCGAAGTTGGCTCCATCAAGGGATACTGACGCAGGATACGGAGCCAGCCATATATTTGACGGAAATTGATTATGACGTCGAGGACGTCGTACGTACCCGTTTTGGAGTCATTGCGCTGGTTCAACTTGAGGATTTTGAAAAGGGGAGCATCCTCCCTCACGAGAAGACCTTCTCGGCCACTAAAGCAGACCGTCTCAGTCTCATGCAAACGTGCAAGGCGAATTTCAGTCCAGTCTTTTCGCTATTTTCAGATCCGGATGGAGAGATCGTTCGCCCCCTTCGATCATGCATAAAGGGGATAAAGCCCGACTTCGAATTTAAAGAACTGATCGGATCCCGTCACCAACTCTGGCGCGTAACGGATCAACGGATTCACAAAAAGATACAACAAAAGCTGTATGACAAGCCCCTTTACATTGCTGACGGACACCACCGTTATGAGACGGCTCTCAATTTCAGAAACCAGACCGTGGCAAAATCCGGTACACTTGATCCCAAGGCGGCTTGCAATTTTGTGATGATGTATCTGTGCAGCATACACGACCCTGGCTTGACTATACGTCCGGTGCATCGTCTCCTTTCCCATGTGCCGCAACATGTCATCGACGGCTTTGCGGAAAAAGCCCATGCCTACTTCGATATAGAGACCCTGCAGTTTGGGGCTGCTGACCGCGCGGAGGTTCTTGCGGGATTCCTGGCAAAGATCAGGGCAGGGGCTGAAAGCGGGGTCATTGGAGCTGTCCTTCGAGACCACAGAGTCTTTTACGTTCTTCGGATCAGAGAAGGGATTATGGACAGGCTTTTTGACGGACAGGTCCCGGTACCCCTCAGAAAGCTTGATGTTACCATTGCCACGAAACTCGTGTTTCAAAAGATCTTTGACCTTGACGATGCTGCCCTGGATGATGAGCGGCGCATTTTGTACACGAGCCGGACCGAAAAAGCCCTTGAAGCTGTCAGTGCCGGGAAATGTGAAGTTGCTCTCATCCTTAATCCCACCAGGCTATCCAATGTGGAAGAGATCTCAGAAGCAGGTCTTACCATGCCACGCAAATCGACCTATTTCTACCCGAAAGTTATGAGCGGTCTTGTCATTAATAAGATTGCTGATTGCTAACCAGTAAGCCATGATCACGACAGAAAGCCTGTTTCGAGGTCGCCTGAAAATACGTCAGAGAAAAAAAGGTTACAGATTCTCTATCGATACAGCCATACTGGCCCATTATGTTGAGTTGAAGGACACGGATACGGCAGTCGATCTCGGCGCCGGCTGTGGGATTATCTCAATAATCCTTGCCCATAGGGTTCCTTCAGCGCGCCTTTACGGGATTGAGATTCAAAGAGATCTTGCTGAGCTTGCTACAGCGAATGTGCGGCTAAATGACATGGAAGATCGAATTACTATTGTGCACCGGGACATGAGGGATTTCAGATCCTATATGAGGCCAGGTGGGGCCGATGTCGTCTTCAGTAACCCGCCGTATCGCAGGTTCCTGTCAGGCCGAGTGTGCCACAATCGCGAGCGGGCCGTGGCCCGGCATGAGATAGCAGTTTCTCTTTCTGATGTAATATCTGTGGCGGGAAAACTTCTCAGGCCATCAGGTCGGCTGTTCGTCATTTATCCCGCGGAACGTGCCACGGATCTTATCACGCAGATGCGAGCTTTCAAGCTTGAGCCCAAGAGGCTGAGGCTGGTTCATTCCAAAAAAGATTCAGAGGCTGAGCTGATTTTGGCTGAGGGATCGAAACATGGGAAACCCGGCGTAAAAGTCTCCCCGCCCCTTGTTGTGCACAAAACAGACGGAAGCTACACTGACGAGGTTAATAAAATGATATCATTCTAGTCAGGTTGATTCTATTCTATCGGCCCAATCTTAAACCGTATGTCCTTCACTGCCTCTCTTTCAAGGGCGCTGTTCAGCTTCTCCATCATCTCTGATTTCAAATACTGAAGCTGCTGCATCCACGGAGCGCTTGACACATTAACGAGAAGCAGTTTTCCCTTGATCGCCGCCGGGCGGGCGTTTTGAGCAATGACGGGACCAACCAGATCAGTCCATTGTTCCCAGAGCCTGTAGAGATCCAGGTCCACATCCAGACTTGAAGCCTTTAGAGCATCCCTTAAGACGCCTCCGAGATGGGCCGGTTTGTCCATCCTTTTTCTTAGAACTCTCATTACCGAGTCCATACATAGTTGACCAGACACCTTGTGTCAACAAATCGGTATTCTCACGTCTGTTTTCCCTTGACCTAGTTAAATGGGTGGCCTATATTACCGGATACTTGAGATACCCGATGCTGGATGCATGATTCAATTAAGGGCAAGGAGAAATGTCCTACATCGGGCATGACATACAAAATGGCTTGATGCCTGGGTTCAGGGCTCTTCCTTGCCGGCTAAGCAAATTCTGAACCATTAAAAAAATAGGAGCAAACGATGCCATGGGATTGGGATAAGTTGAAACAACGGCAACAAGGGGCCGGCGGAGGCGGTATGCCGCAGATGGATGAAGTGGTCCAAAAGTTCAAGCAGTTTAACAAACCAGGGGCCTGGATTATTGTCCTTATTGTCATCGCGGTTTATCTGGGTAGTTCTGCTTTTTATACCGTGGGTGTGGATGAGGTCGGAGTCGTTCAACGGTTTGGCAAATACACACGCACGGTTGAGCCCGGGCTGCACTTTAAGCTCCCCACGGGTATTGAGAAAGTGACCAAGGTTAAGGTCCGTTTTGTGTACAAGGAAGAATTCGGTTTTCGAACGCTTCGCGCAGGTGTCCGCACGCAGTATGCGGCTGACAAGGCCTATGATGGAGAGTCATTGATGCTTACAGGGGATCTCAATGTGGCCGTAGTTCCGTGGATTGTGCAGTACCGCGTTAAGGATCCTTACCAGTACTTGTTTAAAGTTCGCAATGTGAGAAGCACGCTCCGGGATTTGTCAGAGTCCACCATGCGCCTGGTGGTGGGCGACAGGAGTATTAATGAGGTCATCAGCAAGAGAGAAGAAATTGCTGATGAGGCACGGGCGCTCTTGCAAACAGAGCTCGATGAGGCAGAAACCGGGATCTATGTCTCGACAATCGAGATGAAAAAGACAAATGTGCCCGTGCCGGTCCAGTCTTCCTTTAACGAGGTGAACCAGGCTGTTCAGGAAAAGGAGCGAATGATCTATCAGGCAAGAGAGGAGTACAACAAGGCTATTCCTGCTGCCAAGGGGAATGCCGAGAAGACTATTAAGTCTGCTGAGGGCTATGCGCTGGATCGGGTTAACCGCGCTAAGGGGGATGCTTCCAGGTTTAGTGCCCAGTTTAAGGAATATGCCAAGGCAAAGGATGTTACACGCAGGCGCCTTTATCTGGAAGCGCTTAAGGACCTCTTTCCCAAATTGGGCAAGAAATATATTATTGATGAGGACCAGAAAAACGTTCTTCCGCTGCTTAATCTGGGCCAAGAAAGGGGGGCGCAGAAATGAAATCCAAAGGGTTCATAATCGTATTTATCATTGTTATCCTTGTTTTGCTTTCCGGAGGAGTCTACACGGTGGATGAAACCGAGCAGGTTGTGGTGACTCAGTTCGGAAAGTTGGTTGGCCAACCAATACGGACGCCTGGCCTTAAATTCAAGATCCCTTTCATACAGAACGTGAATTTTTTCCCCAAAAACCTGCAGGAGTGGGACGGCGATCCAGGGCAAATCCCTACCCTGGACAAGACATTCATAGTGGTAGACACTTTTGCCCGCTGGAAGATCGTGGATCCTCTGAAATTCTTCCAGACAGTTAACAACATGACAGGCGCCCAAAGTCGTCTGGACGACATCATTGACGCTGCGGTTCGTAACTTTATTACCTCGTATCCCCTGCTTGAAACCGTGAGGAAAAGCGATCGAGAACTCGACACTTTTGAAGTGGGTCTGGAGGATATCGGGGAACAGAGAGACCTGGGCAAAGTAAAAATAGGCCGACAAAAAATAGCTCTGGGAATCATGGAGCAGGCACAGCCCAAGCTCTCCAAGTTCGGCATTGAGGTGGTTGACGTTAAGATCAAGCGAGTCAATTATGTAGAACAGGTCCAGAGGTCGGTCTTTGCCCGGATGGTTGCCGAGCGGGAGCAGATTGCCGAAAAATTTCGTTCTGAGGGCAAAGGGGAAGCGCGCAAGATCGAAGGTGACAAGGAAAAAGAGTTAAA
>JADFWI010000276.1 GCA_015222985.1 Pseudomonadota bacterium
CACATTTTGGCATCTCAGCTTCAGCCCATCTTTGACCGATGCCTCATTCGCAAACTCCTCGAAATAGCTCGCTATTCCTGCGGGTTTGCTCAATCGGATCGGCCAAATCTGAACCAAATCTGAGCGCCAACTCTGCGAATTCATTCTTGCGCGAGCCCTAAGGGACGGTGTTGTCTACGATGGAGGTGCCACTGGATAAGGTTCTGGATTTTCTGACTACCAAATAAATTCCAGCTCTGCCTTTTCTCGAGAGGGCAATACTTGGCGGGATGGTTCTATGATGATCTTTACAAGAGCTCGGTCTTGTGGATCTGTCTTGCTGGCCGAAATTTCCAGATTCTCAGGACTCGGATGGCCGCTCTTTTCCCAGAATAATGAAAAAGCCCTCTCAAGCCCACTCTGAAGCTCCACTGGTTCGAGGTCTTTCTTGAAATGATCCTTGCACCACAAGATGAAGTGGGTAACTCTGGAGACAAAAGCCTGGTAGCTCAATGAACCGCTTGCAACCGTGGTTTCTGCCGGCATGAATGCCATGTCTTCACTCTGGGGGGCAACCAAGGGCATGATTCCTGCCCTGATGAACTGTTGAATCCTTTCCTCGGCAAAATAAGTCTCAGTGGCAAGTGGCTTACTTGTGTCTTGCCTATTCAGGGCCAGATCCTCAAGTCTTACCTCCTGCCATTCAGTAAATCGCGTGGGCCACCCGGTCTTGGCAAAACTTTGACTCATGAGGCAGCCCAGGGCCCACACCGGGCTGATCCAAAGGTGACGGGGCTCCTCAAAGCGAACCAGTCGAGGTGTATTATCCGGTCCGTAAGGATAGCGAGTCAGAAAACGGTTGCAGGTGACCGCCAACCATCTGGCTGAATCAGTCTTTGTCAGACGGCGCCATTTGGCAAAGGCCGATTCGTCAAGATAATGGGGCAAGAAGGAGAGTTTCTTAAGGTCATCCCAGGTGTCGAGATACAAGAACTTGTGGGTGATCCATCCGACCGTTGGTGCAAGAACGGTCTCTGCAAACTGGGCGATTTTTTCAAGGAGTTCAAGGCTCCTTGGGGAATTATCAAAAGGAAGATCAACAATAACAAGAGAGGGAAGATCCTGGATCAGTCTTGTTACCAAGGTGTTCAAGGTTTCATCCAGGGTTTCAGGAGACACAGGGACTATTTCAAGCTCTATCTCTCCATTTATTCCCCCCTGCTTCAGGATGAACCTTGTTCCACGCCAGACCGCTTCGAGATTCCTGAATTCCTGATAAGAAAAAACATCGCTCAATATGCGTTGCAGCAAAGAATCGATCTGCGCAGTGAAGCCATGCGTTTCAGCACGAGGAGTCGGACCGCCTTCCGGTAAAGCGACCATTTTCAAAATATCATCAACAGCGCTCGTGGAATTCCTCCTTGGTTTCTGATGCTCAGTCTCTACCCGGATCGGGGGAAGGTCCGGCCATTGCCTGAGCCTGGCGCCAATTTCTTGTGCGGATACGCCTTTTGCCTTGGCTTCCTTGATGAATTCCTTGGCATTCAAGAGGTTCTTCAAGAAACCGTTGTTTTGAGCGAGTCCGTCGGGGTGGAAATCTTTCAAGCTTTTGCAGGTAAAGGTGAGCCCGCCGGCAGGGCAGAGATCTTTGGAAATGGGGACGTGAAATGACAGGTTCAGGTCCTCCATAACCTGATCTAGATTTGTCTTATCAATCCGTATGGGGGCCTCAGACCAAGGAGCACGTTGTTGCGGTGTAAAAGGCGCCAGGGCCAAAATTCTAAAAGGCATGGATGGGATTTGCATTGTTTTTCCGAAAAACGGGAACCAGGTTTAAATACGCCAGTCAAGAGGAACTTTCTCTAACGACGCAGGAACTTCTTGAACATGGCCTTGGCACCCTTGAAACTCTTGTCTGTAGGCTCCTGTCGCGGAGGCATCTCCTCTTTGTCATGGGATGGAGATACGGGTTGTTCAGCCGCTGGTTCTTCGATTTCCGCCAGACGGCCCCCGCCCAGAAAGCGAAAGATCGGCCCTTGATGAGGACTGAAGGCCAAACTGTCATCAGGGTTGAGGGGTGCCTGAAGGTGAACGGGTTGCCCGTTGATAGAGAGCATCTTCTGCCCTGTGAGATCTTGCACCCAGTATTGATCTTGACTAAAGAAGATCTGAGCATGGCGATCAAGGATTGCAGTATGGTCCAGAACAAAATCACATCCTGGGTTTTTCCCGATCGATACGGGAAGCTCTTTGAAAGAACGAAGGGTGGGGCCATATTGGATGATGAGTGGCGCCTGAACCCTTTGAATTGGAATCTCCGGCTCATGCCCCCAGGGTTGGGGCTGTGCCTGGGCCTCATGGGGCCTTTCATACGAGGGCATTTCAGGTGGCTTCGGAGGAGGACTTGCCGGTCGTAGCTCTTGGATTTGAGGTTGTGGGACGCGCTCTATTTCGGGGGGCATACCCGGCGGAGAGACGCTCTGTATTTCCGGTTGGCCCTCCATCATCTTGGTCAGAAAGCTGACCTTTGGTCCGCCTTCGGCAAAGGTCAGGACATCCCCGTCTTTGAGATAGGCCTCTTTAACCCTTTTTCCGTTTACAAGTGTCCCGTTTGTACTCTGGTCAATCAGCTTAAAACGGTTGCCTTCTCTTGTGATTTCAGCATGATTGCGAGAGATAATCGTCAGGTCCTTGGGGAAATGCACATGGCCCGAAGGATCACGTCCAATAGAGATCACCTGGTCGGAGAACTCCTGTATTTCACCTTTCAGCGGTCCCTGGATATGAACAAGCTGAACAAGTATTACGGGCGGGCTTTTCATGCTTTGAATTAGATTATAGCCCAAGATTGGTTACTTGTGTCAAGAGAATAATGGGTCTCAATTTATCCAATTGTTTGTGGAATTCGCTTGATCTTGGGGCATTTTTTAGTTAAAGTAAATTTTTGGCCATAAACGGCATGAGGCCGGTATTTGACACAACAGGGAAACAGATGTCCCAGATTGCATATTTTGGCAAATCAGATGTTGGCCTGAAACGCGCCAATAATGAAGATGCTTTTCTCCTAAGACCTGATCTGGGTTTTTGCCTTGTGGCAGACGGCATGGGTGGCGCAGCGGCCGGAGAACTAGCGAGTGGCATTTTCACTGAAACTGCATTGGAAGTTTTTTCAAAGACCGTGAGCCGACGTGAAAAAGAAACCCTCGATCTTGTTCAAAAGGCCTTTGCCTGGGCTAACGAGAGGGTTCTGGATCATGTAAAGGACAACCCTGAACACAAGGGAATGGGCTGTACCGCTGAATTGATAGCCTTTTTCAACGAGGGCTTTGTTCTTGGTCACATGGGAGACAGTCGAACCTATTGTCTTAGAAATGGGCAACTGAAGCAACTGAGCAAGGATCATTCCTTTGTCCAAGATCAGGTGGACCAGGGCCTGATTTCTCAGGCCGAAGCCAGAAACCATCCAATGCGGAACATTGTTCTCAGAGCTGTTGGTGTCAAAGAGAGTCTGGCCCTTGACCTCGTGAGAGGAAAAGCCACCCCCGGCGACCTGTTTTTGCTTTGCTCGGACGGTCTTACGGACATGATCGATGACGCCCTGATCGAGGACGTCCTCTTTCCGAAAAGCGCTTTGCCTCAAAAGGTAGAAAGACTCATTGAGCTGGCCAAATCGGCAGGAGGTTTTGATAATATCACGGTGGTTCTTGCAGAGGTAACCTAAAAGGTTGCAAATAGATCTCGATTTCAACTATAATATTAATATGGGATGGCAGAGTGTCTGGAGGAGATGTCACGCCCGATAAAATGGCTAAGCTGTAGGTAGCAGCCGTTTTTTCCGGCAAATTTCCTTTCCTTGACCGTGGTCCTGGTCCTACAGCGAGGGCCCCTGTCGTCCCATTTCCTCAAGACTTGCAGTTTGGTAAGCCTTCAAGTAATCGATTGACCCGGGCCATAAGATATCTCAAAGAACAGGGTATCCCATTTGAGGTGGCAGAATATGACCACCTAGACAAAGGTGCGCTGTTTGCCTCTCAGGCCCTTGGGATTCCTGTCGAAAGAACCATCAAAACTCTAGTGGTCGAAGTTTCTAAGAAAGACTATCTTGTGGTTCTCATGCCTGGAAGCAAGAGTATCTCTTTTAAGAAACTTGCCAAGATCCGAGGAGTAAAAAGAGCTGCCATGGTCAATACGGCCATGGCAGAGCGTTTGACCGGTTACCTGGTAGGAGGCATTAGCCCCTTTGGAATGAAACAACGCCTGCCTGTGGTTATTGACGCAGGACTGCTGGCCTTTGATAAAGTGGCCATCAACGGGGGAAAGAGAGGGGTCATGCTGATCATGACCCCGTCGGATATAATAATGACTACTGGGGCTGAGGACATCGAGTTGTGAAATCGCTAAAGCGATTTCATTGTGGAGAAACGGCCATGAAAGCTCCGCTGTTGGATTTAACAGCCCAATATAAAAAGATAAAAGACGATATTCTTAAAGCGACACTTGAAGTTTATGAGAGCCAGCGTTTCATACTGGGGCCAAAGGTCGAAGAGCTTGAACAAGGCATTGCCCAGTATTGCCGGTGTAAATATGGAGTTGGCGTATCCTCGGGAACTGATGCCCTTTTGATTTCCCTGATGGCTGCAGGTATTGGCCCAGGGGATGAGGTGGTGACCACGCCATACACTTTTTTTGCCACAGTGGGCTCTATTCTTCGCGTGGGCGCTGTGCCGGTTTTTGCAGACATTGAAAAAGACACATACAATATGGACCCACAATCACTTAAGGGCAGGATTACAAAACGAACTAAAGCAATAATTCCTGTCCATCTGTTCGGGCAATGTTGTGACATGGCCCCGATTCTGGAACTTGCGCGTAAGCACGATCTTGTGGTTATCGAAGACGCAGCACAGGCAATAGGAGCGGAATACAAGGGTCAACGGGCAGGTTCTATGGGTGATTTGGGTTGCTTTTCGTTCTTTCCGTCGAAAAACCTGGGTGCCTTTGGTGACGGGGGCATGGTTACGACTTCTTCGGATTCCTTGTGCGAGAAGCTCAAAATAATGCGTGTGCACGGTTCAAGCCCCAAATACTATCATAAGCTCTTGGGTGGAAACTTTCGCTTGGACGCACTTCAGGCCGCTATCGTTTTGGTGAAGTTGCCATGTCTGGACGGGTGGACCACGTCACGTCAGGCCAATGCGCGAAGGTATTGCGAGCTTTTTGCCGATAAGGGGTTGGATGAGATCATCAGGATGCCCGCAGAAAAAGATGGCAGGCACATATATAATCAGTTTATCATCTCTGTTCCGGATCAGAGGGACGAACTCAGAGAGATGTTGCATGAAGCCGGAATAGGTACGGAGATATACTACCCTGTTCCCATGCACATGCAGCCTTGTTTTGAGGGCGTCTATGGCAAGAAAGGTGATTTTCCGATAGCAGAACATGCTGCTGACAAAACCCTCGCTCTTCCCATCTATCCGGAATTGACCGATGAGCAGCAGGCGTATGTAGTTGAGAAGATTAGGGCATTTTATGCCTGACAGGGAAAATGAACTTGCTTTTTCCAGCGTGAGGCGTTAATGTAAAAATGTTGTGGGGATGTAGCTCAGATGGGAGAGCGCGGCGTTCGCAATGCCGAGGTCAGGGGTTCGATCCCCCTCATCTCCACCAACCCCC
>JADFWI010000277.1 GCA_015222985.1 Pseudomonadota bacterium
ATAGGCAAAGTCAAGACCACGACTTCCGGTCCGTACAGAGATGTTCCCGCAAAGCCCGTGGTTATCAAGGGCGTAAGGCGCCTGGAAAGCAACTAGTACCCCGTCTCACAAATTCTGCATCTTGAAATGGCAAAATGAAATATCGCAGAAGTACATACATTTCATCCCTCTGTCAGAGACGGGGAAACTCGAAATTCGAATATCGAAATTCGAAATAAATTCGAATGACCAAAATATCAATGACCAAAACACTGAAAAACACAGGGCTAAACTTCTTTTGTATGTTTTGAATTTTGAGCAAAGGTAGAAAGATTTCTCCCGGAGCCTGCCCTGAGCGTAATACCATGATTCCTCGCTTCGCTCGGAATGACACAAGCGAAGGGGTCGAAATGACAGTCTTTCAGCGAAACGCTTTGCCGGTGCCCATCCATAAACGGATCTTAAGACACTGGGCACTAACGTCAGTTTCCATTCTCCACTCACTCGCTGTCCCGCTTAAGGACGGCAAGGAAGGCAGATTGGGGAATCATGACGGAGCCGACCATCTTCATCCGCCGTTTCCCCTTTTTCTGTTTTTCAAGGAGCTTTCTCTTCCGCGTAATATCTCCACCGTAACACTTGGCTGTCACATCCTTGCGATAAGCCGAGATAGTCTCCCGCGCAATGATCTTTGCACCGATTGCCCCCTGGATGGCGATCCTAAACATCTGTCTCGGGATCTCCTTTTTCAGCTTTTCACATGCATACCTGGCCCGGTCGTAAGCCCCGTCTCGATGGACCAGTTGGGAGAGGGCATCCACTTTTTCGCTGTTGATAAGGATGTCTAGTTTGACAAGATCGCTGTCACGGTAGTCAATGAGTTCGTAATCAAAGGAACCATAGCCCTGAGTGACGGTCTTGAGCCTGTCGTAAAAATCGTAGATGACCTCAGCCAGCGGGAGCTCGCAGGTCAGCTCAATCCTTTTGCTGCCCATGTATTGATGCTTTGCATTCACACCCCGGCGCTCAAGGCAGAGCTTGATTACCACGCCAAGATATCTATCGGGCATCATAATGGCTGCCCTGATATAAGGCTCTTGTGTCTTAGCGATCTTGGCAGGATCGGGATAAAGCGCAGGGTTGTCGACAACCTCTGTGGCCCCGTCGGTCATGATGAAAATATACTTTACCGAAGGCGACGTTATGATAAGAGAAAGGTCAAATTCACGCTCCAAACGTTCCTGCACTATTTCCAAATGCAGCAGCCCAAGGAAACCACACCGGAATCCAAAACCCAGGGCGGCCGAGGTATCCTTCTCGTACACGAGGGAGGCATCATTTAGCTTCAACTTATCCACGGCAATAGCCAGGTCTTCGTATCCGTCAGATGCCACCGGATAGATAGAAGAAAAAACCACGGGCTTGATTTCCCGGAAACCCGGCAACGGCGCTGCACAGGGACGATTATCATTCGTGATGGTATCCCCACATCTGGTGTCGCTCACGGTCTTGACCCCAGCAATAATGTAACCCACCCCCCCGGCTGAGAGCATGTCCTTTCGAACCCTGTCAATCTGAAAGACCCCAACCTCTTCCACCCGGTATGTGGCATTATTGGACATAAAGCGTATGGTGTCCCCAGGCCTTACAGTGCCTTCAAAGATCCGGCAGTGGATAATCGTACCCCGGTAGGGATCATAGTGAGAGTCAAATATAAGGGCCCGCAAAGGGCTATCCGGATCTCCCGCGGGTGCGGGGAGCCTTTCAACAATCGCTTCCAGGACCTCGTCAACCCCGATCCCTTCTTTGGCCGAAGCGAGTATTGCCCCTGCCGAGTCCAGTCCAAGATCGTCTTCGATCTGCTGTCTGACCCAATCCACGTCAGCGGCCGGAAGATCGATCTTGTTGATCACCGGGATAATCTCAAGATCATGGTCCATGGCCATATAAAGGTTCGCCACCGTTTGGGCCTCCACCCCCTGGCTCGCATCCACCAGGATGAGGACCCCTTCACAGGATGCAAGGGACCTGGAAACCTCGTAGGTGAAATCCACGTGACCGGGTGTATCAATAAGGTTCAAGGTGTAAGTGTAGCCATCTTCGGCAATGTAAGGCAGGCAGACGGCCTGGCTTTTGATCGTAATACCCCGCTCCCTCTCAATGTCCATGGTATCGAGGATCTGCTCTTTGAAATCTCGGTCCGAGACGATGCCGGTGGCCTGGATGAGACGGTCAGAAAGGGTCGATTTGCCGTGGTTTATGTGAGCAATGATGCTGAAATTTCGAATGCGTTTCACGATGTCCCAAAACCCAAGCCAAAGGCCCGCAAATTTGCCTCCACAAACTTCTCCTTTGTCTTGGTGCGGATACTCTCCTCAAAGGCTTCTCTGGAAACCGGCAAGACCCCGCTGCTGGCCAGAGCGCCAATCATGACGACATTGGCTGACAGCGCAGAGCCGACTTGCTGCGCCAAGGCCTGTGCATTTAACGTAATCAGCTTCTTCACGCGGCTCCGGAC
>JADFWI010000278.1 GCA_015222985.1 Pseudomonadota bacterium
AAGGCCGTTGAAATATATCGCCGGAAAAGAGACACCATGTTAGCGGCCTTAGCAGAACACTTCCCGCAAAGTACCCACTGGACGAAACCGCAAGGAGGTTTTTATACGTGGGTTACTGTACCAAAGGAAATTGACACTGAAGCGCTTTTACCAAGAGTAATAAAGGATGCCTCAGTTGCATATGTTCCTGGCCCTGCCTTTTATCACAATCGCAGTGGAAAAAACCACATGCGACTATGCTACAGTTACGTACCTGAATTAAACATTGAGGAAGGTATACGCAGGCTTGCTCATGTTTTGTCTTCCTCGGTGTGCTAATCCATGGAACAAGATCGGGATTGTATAACGCTGTCAAAGATTCTTCAGTTTGCGGACTTGCGGGATCAAGAGGTTCTTGAGATAGGGTGTGGAGATGGGCGAATCACAACACAGCTGGTTGGCAAAGTAAAAAGACTTGTGGCAATTGATCCAGATCCAGCCATCATTGCGGAGGCCAAAGAAAACACGGAGGGTGTTGGCTTACATATCGGGTCTGGAGAGTCTTTGGAATTCCCAAGTGAGTCTTTTGACATAATTTTGTTTACCCTCTCACTGCATCATCAGGACAGCAGCCTGGCTCTGAGAGAAGCCAAAAGGGTTCTCAGAGATCATGGACGTGTAGTGATCTTGGAGCCAGAAAATGATGGGGAAATTGAACAGATATGTAACTTCTTCCACAATGAAGCTCAAGTGCTTCAGGACACTGCTCACGCAATTGAGGCAAGTGATTTCGAAGTTGAGCGCTCCGAGGTATTTTACACCTATTGGGAATTCGAAAACGAACATGAACTATACGAATGGCTTTTCACATACTACCAAAAGCCTTTTGACAATAACCTTGTTGTGCTGATAGGGGAACTTCTGGGTGACAAAGTAAAGTCTCCCCCCATCATATTACAGGATAAGATTATAATTGTTTCTCTTAAAAAGCATGGTGCCAAAAGTTGAAGATTTTACTTTTTTTGCTGATGCGAAATGAAAACCGAAAAAGACCAATGACGCCTAAGCTACACGCCATTTTACTCCGTCATTTTGTACAGGCGAGATAGCTGAAAACAAGGCGACATGCTAAATTTGAACATCAAAGCTAAGCAGGATACATTTTATGAATGAACCAACGATAAAGGAAATCAGAGAGGCGTCTCATCGAATCAGGCCTTTTATTCATTGCACTCCTGTTCTCACGTGTAGCGCCATAAACAGAATGTGTGAAGCGGAGTTATTCTTTAAGTGTGAAAACTTCCAGAAGGTAGGCGCTTTCAAAATCCGAGGGGCAACCAACGCTGTATTTATTCTAAAAAACCAAGAAGCTATGAAAGGTGTAGCCACTCATTCATCTGGGAATCACGCAGCTGCGCTGGCTCTTGCTGCCCGCCTGCGAGGCAGTAAGGCATATGTTGTAATGCCAGAGAATGCTCCTCAAATAAAACGAGCCGCAGTAGCTGACTATGGAGCAGAGATTATTCTCTGCCAAGCGACGCTCAAGGCTCGGGAGGAGCGTCTTGCTGAAGTAATTGATCATACTGGTGCCATATTTATTCATCCTTACAATGATTATCGAGTTATCGCAGGTCAGGGAACTGCTGCCCTGGAACTTTGCGAGGAAATTCCGAATCTTGATATAGTGATGACACCAGTAGGGGGAGGCGGTTTGCTAAGCGGAACTGCAATTACCGTTTCCGCCATTTCACCAAAGACTCATGTTATTGCTGCAGAGCCTGAAAGGGCAGACGATGCATATCGCTCTTTTCATGCTGGAAGGATTATTCCCTCGGTTAATCC
>JADFWI010000279.1 GCA_015222985.1 Pseudomonadota bacterium
GAATTTGCGGCTGACGCCTTGAGAACAGCACGTGTTTCGATATTCGGATTTTGCCTGAACATGACTTTCCGTTCAGGCACTAGTTTGGATATTTGTCTCCAAGCACCTCCTTGACCATGGGCACATAAATCCTCTCGATCCTTTCCTGGATATAATCCCTGTCCACTTTGCCATCTTTCCCATAATTTCCTGCCACAACAATATCATACCATGCCCTCAGATAGATCTTTCCCACGTCAGAGTACTCAGGCAGCAACGGCATGGTGGCATCGCCATTAAGTCTGATCTGCCTGGTGGAGACATCAAACACATTTGCCATCCAACCCTTTGGAAAGACCTTTTGCAGGTTGGCCAGGATATCCTTTCGTATGGGCATCATGCCGAATACCTTACACTCGGACAGGTGCTTGTCCTGGTTCGTGATCCATCTTGCCAAAGCCACGGAGAGTTCGGGATGAGGCGAGGCCTTTGGAATGCCCCACCACCAACCAGCGGTTCCTGCTTTCCTGTTGCCTGTTCTCTTGGGAAAACCCTTTTTCTCAAGTTCAAATGATATCCCTTCGGGCATCACGGCCACACCCATGTCATCCGGATCTGCCAGATACCCCTGCATGTGCGGATGGGTCCCGCCGTGGATGAAAAACGAATCGATCTGGTGCATCATTGCCAGAAAGACTTTACCGTCTTTCATTGCATTCCAGATCCCGCCGCCACTCCACGGGTCCTGCCACATGCCGGGGTTATAGAGTCCGTTCTTCCTGTAAATGGCCTCCCACACGAACATATCCACAACAGGAACGGCAGACATCTTAAGCACGTCTTCGGAAGCCCCGCCCATCTGATAGATTCGATCCACTAAGCCGACAACCGTGCCGCCGTATTTTTTGCCCCGGTGGGCCATACGAGGCATGGTGATGCCATAATACGGAGTATGGGCCCAGTAGTAAGAGACAACAAACAGATCATAGTAATCCCACAGATTCGGGTCCTTCTCTAGTTGATAGCCTGCAGGCAGACCAAAACCATTATCACCTTTGAGGGCTCGATTGATTTCTGCCTTAAACTTCCCCCATCCCATGACCGCCTCATCTGCCTTTGACTTGAGATAGGTAATCATTCTGGTTTCCAGTTTGCGGGGAAGATAGTAAAGTTTTCCATTCATGGTTCCTAACTCAATTGCCTTTTTATCGTACTGGGATTTCAGGGCCGATAATTCCTTTTTGCTCACCAGATCATCATAAGGGACCATGAAATCTTTCAGCGGCCTGGTCATTTCCAGGGGGATCTTGACAAGGCCTATGGAATGCCGTTCGCTGTCACGTTCCAGTTTCAGTATGACCTCAAGGTCCCAGAACTTGTCAAAAGAGACCACCGTAACTTTTGCATCATGCTCCTTTTCAAATGAAGCAATGATCTCTTTCCGAAACCACCGGTCCTGCATGTCCATCATCCTCGTAAGAATGACAAGGCTTTTCTGTTCCTTTGTCCAGCCAAGATCTGCAAGCCAAAGGATCGAGACAAGGGCGATTACACATGTAGCAGTCGCTTTTGCTGATAGCTTCATACTCTCTGACCTCCCCTTGCCCTTTTTGGTTGCGGCTTATCCAGGTTAGGGTTAATACATTCTAAAGCGCCATGAGCAACCTGTCATAACCCACGACATACTCCCCTGGGGCCTTCCTCAGAAATATCCCTGGCTGATTGACGACTTGCAACACAGGAGATTCCTCGCCAACAGCTCGGCAGAAACTTCGTAATTGAGGTGGAAATTTTGCGTCGCCAAGCTTGGCTTCAATGGCAAGAATCGGTTGTTCCTTCCGCGTGAGGACAAAATCGACCTCTTTCTGATCGTACGTTCTGCAGAAATAGAGCTTTACCTCCGGCCAACCCCGATCATTGAGGCTGGTGACGAATCGAAACAATGCGCTTGCAATCAGGTTTTCAAAACGGCTGCTTTGGTTTCCAGCGAACGTCCAATCCAGAAAATACCATTTGGGCTCTTTGCGGAACGTGCGATGCATTTTGGCTGAATAAGGTCGAAGAGGCCAAACCAGGTAAAGCCTGCGCAAAGCTTCAAGCCAATTTTTAACCGTAGAGTGGTTGGCTTCGAGATCTACTCCCAAACCTCGGAGGGAGAGAGGCGACCCTACACGGCCGGGAAGCAATTCCACCAAATGAGAAACCCGGTCGAGTTCTCTAATACCTGAAAGGTCACGCAGATCCTCCCTCACCAGCAGAGAAATATAGTCTCTGTGCCATTTCCTGGAACGCATCTCCGATCCCGAAATAAGGGGGGCTGGAAAAGGCCCAAGCCTGAAGTAGGCTTCCGCCAGGTCTTGTGAAACGGGTGGAGAATCCGCCAGTTTCGCGTCAAGCGTTCTTGCCATGTTTTTCCAGTCGCTATCTTCGTGCAGCCAGGAGGCAGGCATCTTGTTGATGCCACCGGCCCATTCCCTTAGTGAGAAAGGAAACAGATGGGCCATGGTGTAACGCCCCACAAGAGAATCCCCGCTTCTCCTGAAAAGATCAAGACGCGCGCTGCCTGTGACAATGATGTTGATGAAGTCGTGGTATTCGTCATACAAGCCTTTAAGTATGTTTTTCCACCGCGTCATCTTGTGAATTTCGTCCAGGACTGCGCAAGGTTTTTCCATTCGCAACCGGGAGGCATCCTTGGCCACGAAATCAGGGTCCTCACGATACCTCCTCCTGACCTTCTCAATATCCCAGTTGTAATAAAGAGCGGAGCAGCCTTCTTGTTTCAAGTGCCTGCGGGCTAAGGACGTCTTCCCACTCTGACGCGGACCAGCAATGAAAAGCATTGTGCCGCCCAGCCACTTGTCCGAAAAGGCAAAGTCGGCGATCTCCCTTTCTACGAAAACGGATACCATGCCAGCCAATTTACGCTAAAAATGGATGTATGTCAAGCCGTTTTTTGGAGGACGGAAGAGAAAAAACGCGAGGAGGGCGAATAGCAAGCTATTTAACCGACGAGCACCGCAGCCAGGCGGGATGGATCGGCGCATCAAAATGTGAAGTTATTTTTGAGCGAGCCCTTAACCTTGCAGTCCCGCCCTATTTTAGATCCAAGCATTGGCCGTCTATGGATCGCACTGCCTCCCTTGAAGAGGGTTCAACTGACCCAGGTCCATTTGAATCTCTCCCGGATCAATTGAATGATCCCATCCAATACAAAGCCCAAGATACCGATTGAGACAACGACTGCCATGAGCCGGTCATATTCCATTGTGTCCCTGGCGTCATTGATGAGATATCCGAGACCGCTTGAGACACCCAGGAATTCTGCCGGCACCAGAACAATCCATGCCACGCCAAGCGCCAGACGCAGGCTTGTAAGGATATATGGCATCGACGAGGGCAGGATAATTCGAAATATCAAGTGGCGGTCTTTTGCCCCCTGATCACGTGCCATATTAATCCACTGGGAGTTTACATGGGAAACGCCGACGGTGGTATTTAAGATAATGGGCCAGACTGTCGCCATTGTTATGAGAAAACAGATAGCAGATTCAAAGGTCCTGAAAACGAGCAATGCTATTGGCATCCACGCCAAAGGACTGACCATTCTCAGGAATTGGATAGGAGCATCAGTCGCAAGCCTCAGTTTACCGTAATAACCAATAAGCAAACCGGACGGCAGTCCTACGAGAAATGCTATAAGGATTCCCACCACCACCCGGCGCAGGCTTGCGCATACCGAACCCCAGAAGTCAATATCCAACAGGAGTAAGTAAAGCGCTTTTACTGTCGGTATCGGCAAGAAACCGGAAAACTGCTCATAGCCGGGTCTGCTGAAAAGCACGTAGCCTGTCAGCGCCCACAAAAGGATCAGGATTGCCGTTCCCAAAATTCCGTAGCAAACCCTGCAAACAGCTCCTTTCCCGCTTGCAGTCTCCAGTTTTTTCGAGTGCTTCAAAAAATATTTTCTGATGAATCTCATAGCTCGATGATTTCTTCTCTGTCCCAGAGCCGTTCAATATCCACAGACTCAAATTTCGCAAGTCCGCCAATATCGGCAATGGCCTTTCTCACAAATGTATCATCCACAAGGTCCTTTGCCGCAAAATCCACATCCAGTTCCTTAAGAAATGCGGCATTGCCTTCCATAAGTGTTTGACCCATTTCTTCAAGTATTAAACGCGTGGCAGACGGATAAGGGTATGGCTGAAAGCCGATCCTTCCGGTATTCCAGTCAGGATGATGAATTGCCTGGGGAAAAGCGCCTTTGCCATATGTTGAAATGTCATATCCCCTAAAAGCCCTCAAGAGGATCTTTTCAGAAACCGGCAAGTATCTTTCTCCATCCCGGCTCAGTATGCTTGCTGCTCTGGAAAAGTTGTTCAAGGTCCACAATTGAGCTCTTACAATAGCATTGATCACCTTTTGAGCAAAAACCGGTCTTGAACCACAAAGACCCTCATTCATAACAACCACGCAACAGGGATGGTTTTTCCAGATATCTCCGGTAAAACGCATTATCCTTGCCCCTATCTTCATTTCACCGACGGCATTAAAGGGTTCTGCCACAACATACCCGTCGATTTTGTTCCCTGCCAAAGCCGTTGGCATATCAGACGGAGAGAGCACAAAGAGATTGACTTGAGTTGGGTGTAATGGAACTGATTGATCCTGGATAACAGGATGCAGGCCGACCTTTCTTAAGCCCATTTGAAGTATTATGTTATGCATGGAATACCAGTGGGGCACAGCAACTTGTTTGCCTGCCAGATCAGCAAAGCCTCTTATGGAGGACCCGGCTTTCACAGTAATAGCGCTGCCGTTTGTATGGTTCCACGCAAGGACCTTTACCGGGACCTTGTTCTTAAACCTCATCCACACCGGTATTGGAAACAGCATATGAGTGACGTTGAATTTGCCTGTCAGAAAGGACTCTGACAAGGCTGACCAACTGCGAACCATTACGGGTCGTTCGACTTTCAACCCTTCTTCCTGAAAATACCCTCTTGCGTGAGCAATGAGTAGTGGCGTTGCATCAGTGATCGGCAAATACCCCACCCGCAGAGGATCATCGCCTGCGCTTGGATATGCTCTGGTTGCCTTAAACGATACGCCAAGCGTGCCTATGGCCCATGCCGCGGCCTTCAGGAAGTCCCGCCTGCTTGAAAGAAAAGCGCTCATTTCAATAACTATAACCGTTCACAAACCCCTGTTTTCTTCAAAGGCCTTTTTGAACTTCTTAAGGATTCTTGTTTTAAAGTGAAAGGATGACTCATCCGTTGTTTTCCTCGGATACCTGGAATCAATATTAATAACATCCATGATCCGGGAAGGTTGACCGCCTAACAATACGATTTTGTTCCCCAAGAGAACCGCCTCATCAATATCGTGTGTGACAAAGACAACAGTGAACTCCTCACTCAGCCAGATGTTTATCAGCTCCTCCTGCAAACGAGATCTTCTGAAAGTATCGAGCGATGCAAAGGGTTCATCCAGGAGGAATATTTCGGGGTGACCTATGAGCGCCCTTGCCAGAGAAACGCGACATGCCATGCCTACTGAGAGTTCCGAAGGATGGCTCTTTTCAAAACCTGATAGACCGGTCATTTCGATGAATTCATTCACCCGGTACTCAAGGTCGTCCAATTCACCTCGAATCTTGCAGCCAAAGGCGATGTTTTCTTCCACATTGAGCCAGGGAAGCAGGCTTGGCTGTTGGAATACCGTGGATATTGACGGGTGAGGGCCCACGACTTCTTTGTTGTCGACCCGGATTCTCCCGGAAGAAGGGGGTAGCAAGCCTGCAAGCATGCTTAGCAGAGTCGACTTGCCACATCCTGATTCTCCAAGAATTATAACAAAATCACCCTGTTCGATTGCAAGATTCATATCCTCCAAAACTCTTAGTGGCCCTCCTGTTGGAAGGTTGAAGGTTTTGTTGATGTTTTCGATTCGGATTTTCATGCTCTTTCCGCCTTGTGCAGCGTCGCAATGATCCCATCAATGACCACTTGGCCATCTATGGTTTTATAGCAGGAACCATGCCGCAGTCAGGAATTATTTCTGAAAAAAGCTACACACTCAAGATTGCCCTGGCCTCGCCTGCCGTATAAAGAGAACCGGTAATGCACACAACATCTCCGGGGCCAGCCTCATCCATGGCAAGTGATATGGCATCTGGCAGATGGGGAATCACGACAACATCCTTTTTGATAGGGCGTAAGAAGGATGCCAGTTTGTGGGGGTCTGCAGCACGCTCGTACTGTGGTCTGGTAAGGATCATACGGTCGGCAACAGCAGCAAGGTCTCGCAACATGGGCTTCCATGCCTTGTCCTTCAGAATACCTACCACTAACACCAACCTCCGTGACGCTGCGCCGTTTTCCAGAAACCTTCTGAGGGCCCTCACAGCAGACGGATTGTGGGCGCCATCCAAAAGGACGAAAGGATCATCTGACACTACCTCAAGACGCCCGGGCCAGCAGACCTCGGAAAGTCCGCTGTAGATGGCGTCATCAGGCACTTTCAGGCCCTTTTCCATAAGGAGTTCCAGGGCTCCCAGGGCAAGGGCGCCATTTAAGATCTGGTGATCTCCGAAAAGCCCCACTTTGACTCGTGTCAGCACCCGTTTTGTGCTCCGGTAGGTAAAAAAACCATCCTGGCCTTTACGGACCCTGATCTCTTTCCCAAGCCTCAGCAATGGCACGCCCTTTTCTGAAGCTCTCTGCTCGATCACCTTAAGGGCGCTTTTCTGGCGCACTCCTGTCACAACACCGGCGCCCGCCTTTATTATGCCAGCTTTTTCGGAGGCTATCCTGGCCAGGGTCTTTCCGAGGTATTCGGTGTGTTCCATGCTGATATTGGTAATAATGCAAACTTCGGGGTGCACTACATTGGTGGCATCGTATCGGCCGCCCATGCCGGTTTCAAGGACGGCCCAATCCACTTTTTTTGAGGCAAAGTGGTAAAGGGCCATAGCGGTAGCGCATTCAAAGAAGGTCGGTGGAGCTGCCTGTGTGTAGATTCTTTGAACCGCTTCGGCGGCCTCTGCGACATCCCCGTCAGATACGGGATGCCCGTTGACCTGAATGCGTTCATTGAATCGAACAAGATGAGGGGAAGTGTAAAGACCTACCCTGTACCCTGCACGGGCAAGGGCCGAAGACAGGAGCGCCGCAACAGAACCCTTGCCGTTTGTGCCTGCCACGTGGATGCACGAATAACTATCCTGAGGATTCCCGAGACCCCTCATAAGGCGAGATATCGTGGCCAGCCCAAGCTTAATCCCGAAACGTCTCAGGCGATAGAGGGCAGACAGGTGATCGTCAACGGAAGAGATCATGAAGACACTAGAAGTGAGCTAACATGCCTAAAGTTAAGGCAACGATACTTTTTTTTGCCTCCAACCTCCAACACAATGCTCCTTACACGAACCGAACCGAAGATACGCATGTGATCCGTCCAGGGCGGATTGACTACGCAACCAAAAACCGTAACCGTTCACGGTTACAAAGAAATGAACATCGAACATCGAACGTTCAACATCGAATGTTGAATGGGAAAACAGGAAACAGAAAAATTATTTAAGATTTTCATTAC
>JADFWI010000036.1 GCA_015222985.1 Pseudomonadota bacterium
GGAACTCGGTTGTAAGTCACTCAAGACAACAAATCCCGCAAGGGAGGGATGAAACAGAGTGTCCTGCTAAGGCAGGTAGGAAGGAAAACCGGAAACCACAACCATTATGACTGTTGGGTCTCGTCTGTGAGTTTTATGCTAAATTCTATTTCGTTCCTGTTCTTTTTGTCATTATTTATTGTTATTAGCAACTTGTACTTACCATTCTTTTCGACTTTTAGAGGGGAAAATAGAGCAAACACCATGAAGTTGATGTAGCCTTTGGATTCTCCTGGAAGCTCTCCATTTATGGTTTGGCCTAGCTGTTTTCCTGAAGGTTCGGAAAGCTCTATTGAAAAAGAATCTCCGCACTTCATGTCTTTGTAAAAAACAGCAAAACATAGTTTTGGAAAAATGAAGGGAAGTTCTCTTACAATCAAATCTCGTCCCCCATATATTCCTACAAACGTGAACTTTTTGCCCACTTCTTGCCTAATATCGTCACAAATAATCGCATATTCCAGCTTGGGCTTTTTTCGTGCCATTAGTCTAACCTCCTACTCCAACATAATGCCATGTGTGCCAGCCTTAGTGCTCAACACTTTCTGAGAGGAAAATATTACACCGCTTTCAATATGTGACTGGCTAGTTGCAAACCGATGTGTAGACAACAACGCGCTCGGTGGTTGATACGGAGAAACCCAAGCGTAATCGAAACTGCCTGGATAGACACCAGGCATTAATTTCCATTCAACAATATAATCCTCTTCTTGTCTGGTTGCTCTTATCAAGTGAATAACGTCTGGCTCGGCGAGTTGTACATCTTTGAGAATGTAAAGAATGCGTTTCTGTTCATTTACTCGAATGCCCTTAAGGGTCATATAAGTTTTCCTGATTAGTAGATCATGCGGTTTACTTTGTCGCTGGGAGCCACCCTCCCATTTTGGAAGGGTTGTCTTGTCTATATGCAACATTTTTGCAAAATCCCTTGAGGAAACATGCACATGCTTTCTGAGAAACCTTATTTCCTTACCACTAAGCAAGGCCCGTTTCTTTAGAATTGTTTTAGCAATTAACTCATTTAGCCTGGGTACTCGAAAGATTGAGGCATAGGACGTACCACAAGCACACTGATACAAATCTACGTTCTCCAAGAAAACGTTATTAAGTCCCGATTCTAGATATTTGTATTTACCTACTTTTCTTTGCATACTCTTGCCGCATTCTGAACATTTAATCATCATGGTCATTTCTCCCATTCAAACATAATTGTTAAACAAAGTAATTCGCGATGGCTGAGAATAACGACAATGACAGCAGCTTGATCCCCCTCGATTGCATGACCTTGCACTTTCCATTTCCAGTTATCGTATTCTTTGTCATATTCTGGGGGTTCGATAATTTCACCTTTAGAGAGAATCAGAACTATATCATCTATACTATAGTCCCTTTCTCTCATCCTTTTTTTGACGTGACCCGTTAGAATGACATTGCCTAACTGGGCGATATCACGAATTGTGTCCAGGGTTTCTTTTGAAGATAATTTATCATTATTATCGACCATGATTGCAAAAAAGTCAAGTTTTTTGAGTTGGTTTTACGCCAACTTTAGAAGAGTGTGTGGGATTCATTTGACGGCATTCACTCGGTTAGAGTTAATGGACAACAGCCCGACTGTGGCCACGGGTATCAGAAAGGGAAGGATTTGTCAAAGGATATCCAGGCACTTATGGAAGAACGACAGCCCCAGCATGGAACTTTTAGGCCAGCGCAATAGGCAGGCGGTTATTTCTTCGGGTGGGGTTTCTTTTCGTACTTTTTCAAGAGGTCACGCATAGCCTCTTCCAGGATGTCATTTGCAGGGCGTTCAAGATCAATGGCAAGTTTCTTAAATTCTTTCAGCAGGTCGTTATTTATGAGAGTTGAAAACATCTTCTTTTTCATAGGTAGCTTCATAATGTCATGAAATCAAAAAATCAAGAAATATCCGCTTGACAGGCTTGAAGTTATGATATATTGATATCTTAGTTTAAGGAAACACAAATATCCAAACCACAGGCAATGACAAGCAGACTATCACATAGAACGCTTAACACACCCTGCATGGTGACGTGCAGGGGGGGGCTCGTCTGTGGGCCTGGAGACGTGTTGAGCGTTTTTTGTTATGGCGCCCCTGCATCCCCTGTGCTGGCTTCGGCTGGCCTTGTGGATTCAGGGGCTTTTTGTTTTATGGAAGCTATAGCCGCCATTTTTGTTTGAGTATTTCCCAATAGTAGGCGAGTACCGCTCCCAAGACGAAGATGCCCATTAGGCCGATGGTTTCCATAGTATTGTTATCGGCACTTAGTGAAAGAACCTCAAGGCGTGGCGGATGCAAACGTCAGGAAGGCCACAACCATGCAGGCATACGCGCTTAGAAGTTGCTCAGGCGTAGTCAGCAGGCACGTATTAGGCCACAGGAGCGACGATCTCCGGTTAAGGCATAGTCAGAGGTATGGGTGAAAAAGAAAGCCACGGCAAGGATGGAACAAACCGGAAGGCCACAACCAAGAAAGGAGGGTGATGGTCAATGGCACAGGTCAAAGGGACGCCAGCCGGGATAGGCTCGCACGTAGGATCAAGCTACTGCATGAGGTCTTGGAGCGCGGACTTCAGAATATGGCATGAAAGGAGGGGTACTAAGGTTGCCAGTTAACAGTCCTGAAGATGTCAACGTGGTGTTTCATTTCTTCTTTGATGGGGTTTCCGAGAGTTACCAGCACAACTTGTACTCCTTCTCTTCGGGCAAACTTCATGGCGGGTATGAAATCGGCATCCCCTGTGACCAGTATGATTCTCTCGACAATGGACTTGCTGGACAGCCATGCGATGTCCAATCCGATCTTCATATCAACTCTTTTCTGCTTGAGGTCGGGTACCAGGTCTTGAGCTTGGACTTGACGGGGGTTTTTCATAAGATGTTTGATGGCGTAGGGACCAATCTTCCAGCCTTTGAACGACAGCATACCCTTTCTGAAAGCAATGTGATCCATGCAAGAGAGCTTGTTCTGAAAAGCCGTTTGTTGGTTGAACAAGGGTGTTGCGGCAAAGTCGACTTCTTCGTTGGAAATAGGTTTCGTTCTTGTAAGGCCAAAGGGAGGACAGTCGTAATAGTATATTCTGAACAATTCTTCGGACCCTTCAACACACGCCTTTGCAAAATGAACTGTCTCCTCAGCGGTGGGGGGCTTTCGAAGCTGTCTTTGAAGGACTTTTTGTACAAAACTACCGTCCAGCAACACGGCGGCTTTTTTCATAAATCTGGTCTCAAAGCAAAAAAAGCCCCTTCCTCACATTGGATGATTGTGATCGTAAGGAAGAGGCGGTTATCAACCAATAAAATATGCGAGATACAAATATATTATCGGTACACCTTAACATTTTGTCAAGTCCTCTTTTTCCTTTCAGAGTGACTTGCCTCTATTGACCCTAAACCGGATAACAGATTGGACCATTAAAAGCAAGAAAAAGGAGAACCATGGCACAAACCAAGTGGCGGAAATTCAGCCAAACGTGAAAAGCCGCACAAGCCCGTGGAAATTGTCATATTGGGGGATTGTCTGATTGTCACCTTTTGGTAGGCCGGATACCACACAGAAGAAAGCCCCCAGCCTATTCCGAGGGCTCTCAATTAAAGGAGGTTGCTACAAAAACCTATCAAGAGGCTTTGCATACAACGGTATGCTGGGTATCAGAAAGGCCCAGAAAAGTCAAGCCCCGAATCCGGTTTTGACCATGCCGTGGGGGGTGTCGGAGTCTCGATGGATATGACCCCTCAAAGTTTTTTCGCAGGTCGTTGCCAGAGTCCGAGGCTTGTGGATATCCCCACATGTACCGTGGCTTCACGAGTGCTGTAGGTATCGGAACGGATAACATGGCCATGGCAAAGGTGTCAATGTCGCATATTGGAATTATTTTGGCGGAATATCACTTTAGGGTTGACAAGCACACTATTAAGACTTAGCATCCTTATTATCCTAATTATAATGGGGGTGAAAACAGGTGAATATTAATATTGCAGACTTCCCCGAGGATCTGCATCACAGGGCGAAGATCCAGGCTGCTATCGAGAAAACCAGCTTGAAGGGGCTCATTATCAAAGCACTAGAAGAGTATCTTAAGAAAGCCAAAAAGAAAGGGGGTTGATACATGAAGAACGTCAATATGAACGTTTCACAGAACGTGCTCACGGTCACGATAGACCTGAGCGAAGACCATGGACCGAGCAAGTCGGGCAAGACCATAATAATTGCTTCCACGGGGGGGAATGTGGACGTAACGGGCCACGACCTGCCCCATGACATTAAGCTGGGGATCAATTGTTATCGCTATACGGAGAAGAAAGGGGGTTGATGTTTTATGGCATGTGTAAAAAAACGACGTGATCGGTGGGTATTGGACTTCTACGACCAGGACGGCATGAGGCGTTGGCGGACAATGCCCGAGGGTGCGAAGAAGGATGAGGCCATTGACGAGCTGGCCAAGATTCTCAAAAAGGTTGCTCACGGGTCCTATACACCGGTGAAATCAATACCATTGTTCCCGGAGGTGGCTGACAGTTGGCTTGATTCCAAGGAGCCTAACATCAGGCACAGCACACATGAACAGTACAAGGGCCATGTGAAGAACCACCTGAAGCCGTACTTTGAGAGGCTGAAGGTAAACCAACTGAATTTCGATGGAATTGAGAAGTTCAAGACCTATTGCTTCGAGCAGGGTGTGACTGCTCCGACTCTGCGCAAGATCCTGACCAGCCTGGGGGGAATTCTCAAGTATGCCGTCAAAATGAGGTACATGGACTATAACCCTGTCAGGGACGTTGAGAGGCCCAAGGGTAAGAGCACCCATGACGACAAAGACGATATGATTATCCTGCAGCCTGTGGACATCCGCAAGCTGCTGGATGCTGCTGAAGAGCAGAAAGCTGAAGTGTTGTTCATGGCTGCGGTATTTACCGGGTTACGTCAGGGTGAACTGCTGGGGCTGGAATGGGGTGATATCGACTGGACCAACTGCCAGGTATGCGTGAGGCGGACCTATAACCATGGGCGTTTCTATAATCCCAAGAGCAAGGCTTCCAGACGCAGGGTTGACCTTGCTCCTGAATTGGTAACCGAACTGAAGAAGTGGAAGCTTGCCTGTCCACCGGGAGAGCTTGACCTTGTATTTCCGACCAGTATCGGAACACCACAGGGTTCATCCAATGTATTAAGAAGACAGTTCTTTCCCGCGCTACGCAAGGCAAAGCTGCCAAAGATCCGTTTTCATGACCTCAGACACACCTATGCCAGCCTGCTGATAGATCAAGGAGAGCATCCCAAGTACATCCAGAACCAGCTAGGCCACAGCAGTATAATCATGACGATGGACGTGTACGGTCACCTGATGAAAACTGTGAATCAGGATGCTGCCAGCAAGTTAGGAAAGGCCATTTTGGGAGATTCAGACCAAAGTAGTAGCAGAATGGTAGCAAAGCAGGGTAGGGCGGTTGACTTGGACTCCGTAAGTAACTGATTTTGTTGGTACGCCCGGCCCGACTCGAACGGGCGACCTACGGATTCGAAGTCCGGCGCTCTATCCGGCTGAGCTACGGGCGCAATAGAGATGGGGTGAGTGAAGGGACTTGAACCCTCGACAACCGGGGCCACAACCCGGTGCTCTACCATCTGAGCTACACCCACCACAATATTAACTATCCTGATAACACACCGCTCTTGAGTTTTCAAGGGCTTTCATGGTGCCCTCCAAACTTATGATTGACGTGTAAATGGATTTTTTATACATAAGGATAGCAGTTCAGAAATATTTCATCAGGTGGTTTCTTGACTAGATTCTACATCTTCGTCATTCGCCTCATGCTGGGCGCTATCTGTGCCGTTGTGTTGACTCGTTTCTTTCATCCCAGAGCCAGCATTCCGAGCGTGATGGGCCTTGCCGTCATTCTCGTCGGCTTGGCCTATGTTTTGGAGTATTATCGCAGACGAAAAAAAGGGCCATAAGGAAGGGCTCATCGTTGAAACAGATTATTCTAGGCACTGCAGGTCATATTGACCACGGAAAGACAAGCCTGATCAAGGCCGTTACCGGTATAGATACGGACCGGCTAAAAGAGGAAAAGCTTCGGGGCATTACCATTGAATTGGGTTTTGCCTGGCTTGACCTTGCAAACGGCCAGCGCGTGGGTATTGTGGACGTGCCGGGCCACGAAAAGTTCGTGAAAAATATGGTTGCAGGCGCCACAGGGATCGATCTCGTAGCCTTGATCATTGCTGCTGATGAAGGTGTAATGCCTCAGACAAGGGAGCACCTCGACATATGCAAGCTCCTTGGCATTAAGCATGGTCTGGTTGTACTAACCAAGATCGACATGGTTGACGAAGAATGGTTGGAACTGGTAACCGATGATGTGCAGTCCTTTCTTAGAGATAGTTTCCTTGAAGACGCTCCCATAGTGCCGGTTTCGTCTCTAACTGGCAAAGGGCTCCCTGAATTCATGAAGTGCCTCGAGAGCTTGTGTGAAGATGTTCCCGAACGCTCCTCAAAGAGTTTGTTCCGCCTGCCCGTAGATCGCGTTTTTACGATGAAGGGGTTTGGCACGGTTATTACCGGGAGCCTCGTGTCCGGGAAGATCCGGGTGGGGGAAACGGTTACGATCTATCCCTCGGGCATCCAATCCAAGGTTCGCGGGATACAGGTACACAATCAGCCGGTGGACGAGGCTACGGCCGGCGTTAGAACGGCTATCAACTTTCAGGGTCTTGACCGCGCGGCCATAAACCGTGGCGATGTTTTGGCGCTGGCCAATACGCTGAAACCGAGCTATATGGTCGATGTAGACTTGGAGTATCTTGGATTTGACAAGAAACCTCTTAAAAACCGCACGAAGGTCCGATTTTATACGGGCAGTAGCGAGATAGTAGGCAATGTCATCCTTTTTGATAGAGAAGAGTTAGCCGCAGGGCAGAACACTGTTGCACAGTTGCGGCTCGAAGATCCTCTCTCGGTGGTGAGGGATGACCGTTTTGTCATGCGTAGCTACTCCCCCATAAGGACCATAGGGGGTGGCTGCATAATCAACCCTGTTCCCGGAAAACACAAGCGATTCAAAGCGCCGGTCATGGCAAGCCTTAGACACCTTGCTGAGATTCATTCCAAGGAAATCATAACATACCACATAAAAGAGTCCGGCCTTCATGGCGTTGCATTTTCTGACCTCATTATCATGACGAACATTGCCGAAAAGGAGCTTGAACAGGAATTGCAACACCTGCTCTCCCAGAAGGCTGTTCTTCAGGTGGACAGGGAGAACCGCGTCTTTCTCCATGGCTCTGTTTTTGATGAGCTTCAAGAGAAGACTATCCGGATTCTTGAGACCTATCACAAGGAATATCCTCTGAAAGCAGGGATGATCAAGGAGGCGCTCAAGGCCCAGCTTCCCAGGGCGCTGGGCCTGCGGACTTTCAATCTCCTGATTCAGGAACTGAGCAAGTCAGATAAGGTGGTTCAGGAGAAGGAGATAATCCGCCTTTCCGGACACAGGATTGCTTTAAAGGCTGATCAGAAAGATATCAGATACAAGATGCGAGAGGCTTACCTTAAGGGCGGCCTTCAGCCGCCATATTTCAAAGAACTTGTCGTATCCATGGGAGAAAATGCGGACCATGTGAAGGATGTTCTGGGTCACATGCTTGAAGAAGGGCTGCTTGTCAAGGTAAAGGAAGGTCTTTATTTTCATAAGGATGTAATTGAGGATCTGAAGAACAAGTTGGTGGCTTTCTTGCGAGCCAATAGCGAAATCACTACGCCCCAGCTCAAAGAGATAACAGGGGTGTCGCGTAAATACATGATTCCCCTAATTGAGTATTTTGACGACACGAAAGTCACACTTCGTGTGGGGGATGTGCGAAGATTGCGAGAGGGATAACATGACACAGGACAAGGGATATACCAACGAGTCCGGCAAAGCCCAACAATCGACAGATAAGTCACACGCCTTTGGGCAGTTCCTATCTTTGCGGGTTGTTGCAGGCATTGCCTTTGGCGTGATTGCCCTTTGGGTTTTTTGGATGATACTGGGTTTTTTTGGGCAACCGGATAAGTTGCACGTGGCTCAGACTGAAAAGAGCGAGCCAGTCCACGGCGTCCACGAGGCAGATGTGAGTGCACATCATCCCGCGCCCTCTTCAGTTGAACATGGGGCAGTGCATGATAATGGCGGTGCTGGTGAACACGGTCCCACACCTGAACACGGTGCTGTCCCCGAACACGGTACTGCTCCGGAGCATGCTGCTCCAGCAAAGCACGGTGTTTCAGATACACATGCTGTTGCGCCTGAACACGGTGCTCCGCATGAGCCAAAGGCTATAGGGGTTCACTTTGTGGAGGCCACGATTGAGGCCTTGGACTATGAATTAAACCAGCGTTTCTGGGGATGGCGCTGCAATGACCTGATCAAGTTTACCGACAATGTGGAGAATATTCAACTGGGAGTGCTGGAAGTCGTGCGCCGCACGACTGTGAATCTGGCGGAAAGGATTTCCCGGCATGGGGTATCAGCCGCCATTGACAAGAACCTGGAAAATGCCATGAATTGGCTTATGATCAGGCCGAGCGACTACTGGTTGCCCTCAGCAGAGGATAAGTATAACGACAGCTTGAAGGAGTTGCATAAGTATGCCGAAAAGCTTGAAAAAGGAGAAGCGCACTTCTACGTCCGCACAGATAGCCTGATCCCACTCCTTCTCAGCTTTGCAGACTTGACAGGAAGTTGTGATGACAACCTGGTTAAGCAACACGAGGACGACGGCTCGCCTGTGAGCTGGTTTAAGGCAGACGACTACTTCTATTATGCGAAAGGGGTTGGAATGGCCATGTCCAAGATCCTGCATGCAGTGATGGAAGACTTTTCAGATATCATTCACACACGGCACGGACATGATCTTCTTCACCATGCCATCCATGCCTTACATGTAGCTTCTGAGCTGGACCCATGGCTCGTCACAGATGCGCCCTACGACGGCATTTTGGCCAATCACAGGGCAAACATGGCTGCGGAAATCAGCCATGCCCGGTACTTCCTTAACGCGCTGGCAAAGGCGCTATCCACGTAATAGACTTATGTCCTCAGACTTCCAATGACCTGGCTGATATCAGAAATGTTGTTTTCCGCAAGGTAGGCGTCAAGGCCTTCCACAATCTCGACAGAGGCTCGTGGGTTCACGAAGTTTGCTGTTCCAACCTGTATGGCACGGGCCCCCACTATAAAGAACTCCAGGGCATCTGAAGCATCTATAATTCCCCCGACGCCAATAACCGGGATACGAACGGCCTGAGCGGCATTCCAGACCATTCGCAGAGCAATCGGTTTGATGGCAGGCCCGGAGAGTCCTCCGGTAATGTTGGCAAGCTTGGGCCGGCGCGTTTTCACATCTACGGCCATTGCAGTGATGGTATTTATCAAAGAAACGACATCTGCTCCTGCATCCTCAACACTTCGAGCAATGATCGCAATATCGGTAACATTGGGGGAGAGCTTGACGATCAACGGAAGCTTAGTCGTTTCCCTGACCGCTTTTGTGACCTGAAAGGCGATCTTTGGATCAGTTCCAAAAGCCACTCCCCCGGCTCTTATGTTTGGACATGAGATATTCACCTCAATGCCGGCTATTCCATCAAGGTCTTCGATACGTTCGGACATTTCAGCATATTCTTCAATGCTGTGGCCGTATATGTTCAAAATGACAGCAACGTCGAGCGATTGAAGGAAGGGGAGTTTGTTTTCCGCGAAAGCCACAAGTCCGACATTTTCAAGGCCTACAGCATTGAGCATGCCGCCGCACGTCTCAACTGTTCGAGGTGGTGGGTTGCCCGGGGCAGGCTTGAGAGAAAGACCTTTGATTACAAGGGCGCCTAGACGGCTCAGGTCGAACAAAGGGGCAAACTCCTGACCATATCCGAAGGTGCCAGAGGCGGTCATCACCGGATTCTTCATCGAGATGCCACCCACATTTACGGCAAGGTTTGGCTTTTCCATCCAGAGAACTCCCTGTCCCCTAATGAATGGCCGTTACCAGCGTTGCAAGGACGGAAACACCCAGGGCTATCACCAAAACGCCCCAGGCCTTGTGAGTTCTGTTGGAACCGCCTAGCCACCAGTCTGTAAGTCTGCTTACCTTTTGCCGAGGCGCAAACAGAAAAACAATGCCCTTTAGTAAAGAAAGGAGACCAAGAATCACAATGAATGTGACCTGGGAGCTTGAAGAGGCCGAGAGTAACAGGAGTACGCCGCCAATAATTGGCATCGGGCTCAACATCCTTGGGTCCCACGACTTCAACTTGTTATAACAGTTCTCTCTCACCACCTGAGTTGCAAAGAGCATCAACGTACCGAACATGATCCAAACGATGGCAATGCCAAACAAAAACCATGTCATGCGGGGCCTCCTTTTTGGCGGGTTATTTTCATGTTTCCAGGTTGCGAGGCAGGTTATTCGAGTCAGGCAGAGATGTCAAATGCAAAGCCAGCGGGAATTAGTTATTGACAGTGCGCCCCAGTTCCCGACAGGGCGGAGACGCTTCCCAAGGGACATGGCTCAATAAGGCTTAACACAACTGTGACCAATACACTGGTTTCAAAAGAGGAGTCCGCGCACTTGAACACACAGGTGTTGAGGTGTTGGACAGGAGGATCTGTGAGTTGCTGATCGGTCTGAATTATCAAACAAGAGGGAAAATTTTTGTGCAGGCCGGTTGTGTGGAAGACATATTTGACTCCTGCGATGCTACGGCAGATGTCACGTTGTTCATGAATCTTGGCATGAATTTCTAATAATATCTTTGAATTATTACAGTTATCTTCTTGTCTTTCGGGCCTTCCACATAGAAATATCCTCCCGTTGCCCTGTTTCTGGAAATAGTCTCGCAACGGTATATGTATTCGTCCCAGCCTGCATCCCAGATCCTGAATGTTCCATCGGTTTGAACAATGATCTTATCCCCGAATTTAACCAGGTTACCGAATTCAACGGTGCTCACATGATATCTGGGACTGTTATTGTTGTCATAGCCTTTTCCGATATAGGTGGAAGCATGGACAGTCTTCCAGGACGGTGGGGGAAATACTGTTTCAATTGTTTCTTTTTTAACATACCTGGCGGCTTCTGATTTGTATTTGTCTCTCCACTCTTTAGAAGAATGACGTTTGGCTATCTGTAGTAATCTTAGCCCAATCTCTTCATTATGTGTGTTGCAATAGCAGTTCGCCAGCAAATAGAAATCGATACACCTTGTATCATCCGCAGAATTCCCGAGTTCAAAATACATGTCACAGATTTCATTGCCAAAGGATCCATTGAAAGAGTTGGCCACGGAAAATCTCCCGTCTGCCGCTTGATATTGTCCTTGATCAAAAAACCTTTTTCCTTGACTGAATGCCTTTTTGGCAATGCCTTCTTTGAGGTCCGGCTGATACTGAACTGCCTTTTGAAAAAGGATTCGGCTTTTTCCTATGTGGCCGTTTTCTAACTCCTCACTTCCGGTTTTCATGTATTGCATTCCGACTTGATATCCGTATTTCGGGTTCAGGCGGACGGCCCTGCCAAACAGATCGTCAGCTCCTCTGAAGTTGCCGGTTTTTATGTAACAGATACCCAATTGAAAGCGAGCTTCAGCATCAGTCGGTTTGAGGTTTATCCTTTTTTTCAGCAAGTTAATTGCATGGGGATACCTGCCGGTCTGCATGAATTTCCTTGCCTGTTCCACGTCATTTTTGAGTGTGGCATTGGCTGAGGAAACGGCGATAAAAAGCAGGGACATAAGGACGGAAGATAATAGGAAAACCTTTTGTTTCATTTGACAATAACTGCAAATGTAAGCGTTCACACGTTTAGAGTTCAGTGGTGATTCTTGGAAGGAGGAGGCTCCGTGCGCCTTACGTCCGTTATCGGAAAAATGGCCGGGAAACTGAAGTCGCAATAGTTCAAGTAATGACAAAGACATAAACGTTTAAGTCAAGCAAGGTTTATGTCGATAACAATAAGGCAATTCAATGCGATTCGCCTGCAATAACCGGTTGATGCGAACTTGAGGTCTTGAGGAAAATGGGTACGGATTTGGCGTCAAACTCGAAGACACTTCTTTATCTAAGACCAATTTGGAGGTCTGCCAACGATGACTTTTCCGAGATATGGAGTCGCTTGCTCGATCTAAAGGAGGATTTCTGGGGTGGCAAGATTGAGACAGAAGGCGTGCTCCCGGACAGGTCAGTTGTTCTAGTTTTTGATGAAGTCACACTAGCCCTGACCATTGCCAACAATGTCCGGGAGTTTGTCAGCAAAGCCCTATCGCACGACAAGGAGCCCGCAATCTATCCGGTGCAAATGGTTATCGACTCAGGGCCATATCTCAAGGCAGACGAAATAGTCGTTGAGGACATTGGAGTCAATTGGGAAGAAATTGATCCGGGTGAAATATACGTCTCAGCCTCTGCTCATACCCTAATGGAAAGCAACGAGATTCCTTCCCATGACCTGCAATCCGGTTCGGATTCGCTCAAGTCACTCTACAAGCTCATTCCCCAGAACAATATGGCAACCGGCGCTCCACCTCTTTTTTCCTCCTATAATGGTCTTACTCAGGGCAAGAACCCTCCTTGTTACTATTGCGGTGACAAGAAACACCTGGCGACAAACTGCCCATCGAAACACCTGCCACTCACAACCCATGCCCTGAATATGTTAGGATATCTTTCCTTTGATAGAATTAACAGGCTTTTTTCTGATTATGTAGCGGGAGGAAAACAAAGCATTGACCCAGACAAGGAGTCCCAAACCGATACCGACAGTTCACACAATTTGGCTTGTTGTGGATTCTACGATCTCAGGAGGGTCTTTCAACTCCGCTTTTTTAGAAATATCTGGAACAGCACCGACCATAGCTGGGACAAGATCAGAAAAACGAGTGTCAAGAAGAAGGAAAAGGGAGGTTTTATGTGGATGGGCACGGATTGTCTGCGTGTTTCCAATCTGGCCCAGGCTGAAACCTTCTTAGAGACCTCTCTGGAAGAACACCCTGACGACTACAGGCCACACTGTGCCCTCGGGTTTCTTAATGTCGAGAAAAGCGATTTCCTTACAGCAAGGTACCATTTTGTCAAAGCGCTCGATTGTGCGGAGACAAAACCGCAGAAGATCTTTATCCTTCTGTTAATCGCTCGCCTTTATGATTTGGAGGACTATCCTTCAGAGGCTGCTGAAAACATTAGAGACATCCTAATCATCGATCCGCACTGTGTTGAAGCCATATATCACGACGTCATATTCAAACTGAGGGCAGGAAAGGAGTCTGAAGCCCTTGGCCAACTAGTCAAGCTCATTAATCAAGACAGGGAGTATTACATAAATGCCCTAATTGATCCAGACCTTGCGCCGTTTAGCGCAGTAGTCCATCCTGAACTCGAGGGCCTTTTTGACGGAGCAAAAGACGAGGCTTTGGGTATCTTCCACAAAGCGGAAAAGGAATATGACAAGCTGGAAAAAATTCTGGATGAAAAGGAAATCGTAGAAGCCGCGTCCCTGTGGTCAGATATCAAAGAACTGTCAGAAAAGGATGGTTACTTCGCTTATCTCGACATTGTTCACTACGGCAAATCCTTCATTAGTATGAGCCGTAGAAGCATAGAAGAAAAAAGAAATGAGATCTTTGAAGCCCTTCATGGATTGACTCGTCGTGTTGAGAAATACCTGGTGTTTGCCGGCAAGTATCGCTATCGAAGTCTGATTAGCGCTCCTTACCGGAAGTTGACCCGCGTTCAGACAAAGATAGCTCAAATCCGGGATATGGCCAGATCTGACGTTGCTGAAGAATTCAAGCGGAGCCCTGATCGCCTTGGAGAACTAGGTGATGAATTGGATCAAATCCAATCGAAGTTGAAAAGGCTGGAGGCAGTTCAACTCGTCATTCTATTCTTAACCAAGTTTGTCAAGAAAAGCCTGGTTTTTCAAGCGGCCATTGTGTTTCTCGCAATAATTGTCTTTCCAGTCGCAGTCTACTACGCAAACTTCGTCCTGCCAAAATACAAGATATCTCCTGTTCAAAATATATGGTCTTATCAATTGGGAATCCTAATTGCCGGGGGGATATGCGCCGGGCTCTTGGCTCTTATCAGAACGATTAAAAGCCTGCACAAAGAACAGGGGCAGCTCTTGTGACACCCCGGCGCTTCTATGGGGTCTCACTTCAAGGACAATTCCTCCAAGTGCATTTTTTCAATGGGTACGTTAGTGATGGTATGAACAATTTTGAGAATCTTTTCTTTCAAGGCATCAAGGTCTTTCTGCTCAATCGATTTTGCCACCTCGGGAAGCCTTCCAGATGCTGGCAGCTCTTGCTTAACCTTGGTCAACTTCCGTATCAAATCAGCCTTTTCTTGCTTATCCCCAAAGGGGATTGAGAGTTTGAATTCCACATGATGGTTGAACCCGATAGGAGATGAAACAATGTAGACTATTTTTCCGGTCGAGCGCGTGTCTGCAGTCCCTCGTTTTGACACGAGTTCGTGTAGAGGTGAGTACATTAGAAGAACTGAAGCCACAACCATGCCTGCTAACAAGGAGAGAATGAATACCTTGTCCTTAGCCAGGAGAATAAGGCCGTTGAAGATGGCCATTCTTTTCCTATCAGGCCCCTGGTCTTTGTCCTGGCTCTTTGACGAAGTAGGCGTTTCCCCGGAGCCTGCGGTCCCAGGAGTCACCACGAGTTCGTCAAGCTCCAGTTTTTCCTTGTCCAGGTCCTCTGCGTTCTTATCGTTATCTTCCATTGGAAATACCGTATGAGGGCTCTGTTAAGATCTTTTCACAAATATAACAAATTTACACACAAAATGGCAGTTTTTCCAACATTATATTACCACTGAAGTAGAAATTCGGGACAGAGGACCATGTTTTCCATTTTGAAACAAAGACTCGGACCCAGATGACAGAAAACACACGTCGCAACAGACCCGATCTCTTTGATGCCAGAGAGACAATCCTGTCAAACAGAAGGGATTTCGTCACATATAACATCACCAGGTTACGTGAGGTCATACGGCATCTTTCACGCAAGAAGCTGGAACTGTTTCACACGATTCCACTTCTCCTCCACGTAAATTCCCCGGATTTGCCCGGTTATGTTGATCATCCCCAAACACCACATGGCATTTACGGGTTCTTTGATTCCGGCTTCTGGATGCTTGCCAAAAAGCGCCTCGGAATCGAAATAGAGAATATACGTTCATATATCTCAAAGAGTTTTCTCATAAAAGGGATTTATCTTATAGGAAGCACCGGAACAGTGGGCCAGACAGACATCTCTCCTTTTGACTATTGGATAGTCATCGACAGTGGGTCTGTAAGCGAGGCACACCGGGGGCTTTTGAGCAAAAAGCTTGGCAGAATCGAAGAGTGGGCCAAACAAACCTACGACCAACTCGTCACCTTTTTTCTGCTGGATTTTGAACAGATAAGACAAAGCGATTTCTGCGGAATTGACGAAGAATGTTTAGGGGCTGCGCAAAGGAGTCTTTTGAAAGAAGAATTTTACCGCACATTTATCTTGATAGGCGGACAGATTCCATACTGGGCGGTGTTGCCTGCGCGTCTGAAGGATGCTGAGTACAAGAGCTGGGTTGAAACTGCGTCGCTGCTGTCTGAGGACAATTCTTTGCCTGATGATTATGTGGACCTTGGCAATTTGACAGCCATCAAGAGTGAGGATTTTCCGGACGCCCTGCTTTGGCAGGTTGGGAACGCACAAAACGATCCTGTAAAGTCTTTGATCAAGGCATCGCTTACGACCCACCACTGCTTTTTTCAAGAAAAGGAAGGACTGCTGTGTGACATCATAAAGGAGAGGTTCTTCGAAGGTCGACTGGATAGTTGTCATCTGGATCCCTACGTCTTTGCCTTTGAAAAGGCTCTTGCATTCTACGAAAGCATGGATGACGAAGACGGACTCGAATTAGTAAAGCAATGTATTTGTCTTCGCCTTGTTGGCTACCCGGTTCCCTCAGAACCGGACGAAAACAACCGGAAAGCCCAAGTATTAAGAGACTATGTTGACGCGTGGTCATGGGCCGACGATCAGATGAGCCGTCTTGTGTCTTACGGTTTGTGGCCAGAAAAGGAAAAACTTCGGCTCGAAAAACGCATTATTGACAAGCTCTGGTTTTTGTACCAACTCGTTTCAAGTTCAACGGGAGAATCGAAGGCCATCAAGGGCGTGCCTATTGAGGACTTGAGCCCGTTTAAGAGAAGAATCAGAAACCGCTTTGAGAAAAAACCAGGGAAAATCCCCCGCTGTTCGGCGTCTCTTCGTGTCCAGGGGGGCGGCAACGCTCTGTTCGTTGCCCATCAGCGTGAGAGTCCCGATGTCAGCTTCTGGGCAGTTTACAGTAGTTCTGTCAAGAGCGCTGCAGGCAAGGAAAACGCCCATTTTGTTGCCCCTGAACTGCTACGTATTTTGGGCTGGATCATCTTTAACGGGCTCTACGAGCACAAGACCTTTGCTGTGGCCCTTCAGTTTGTCCAAGGTCCCATTTCCCGCAAGCTAACCCGGGGAGTCCTTGACGAGCTTTTTTCCTTTTTTCCTGATCAAATACCGCCTCTTGATCATACGAGTTCTGATCCCCGGTGGCTAAGGGTATTTGTGGCCTTGGATACAAGCCGTTTTGCTGCTGGCGACACCTTGCAGTCAGTGGATTATTTAGTACAGAATACCTGGGGAGAAATGTTTTTCTATTCTCTTGACTTAACGCACATAGAGAGCAATCTTCTGAAGTGTCACGAGATTGCCAAACAGGCCTGGCGCTACTTTCAAACGGCCGGACCAGGAGAGGCCTCGTACCGGATCTACGATCTTCGCACAGTTGAGGATGCCTCAACTACAAGATCGATTAATAGCTTCATAAAGTCCTTCCAAAAGACGGGCATTGGAGATCACAAGGCCCAAGAGCCAGAAAGAAAGGACGAACTGGAACCTGATGAAACGGAAAGGGCAGACAATGAACCCCTTCTTGATTTATTTTGAGAAATCTGATACCCATTTTAGTTTAGGAAACTTGGTCCTGTGGGCCACGTAAGAGTCATTGGCTCTGCCATACTCGGTTCCATCGAAATGCCTAAAGTGCCTTGTAAAGTTAAGAACAGAACGTGCAATCCCGATTTTAGGCATTTTACAATTTTAGGCATTGTAGGCATTTTTTTCTTAGGCATTCATAAGCTTGCGAAGCCCGGCCCTCTTCAAGGGGCAAATCAAGGCCACGTCCTCTGGGCGTGGATTCTTTACTCAATTTAGTTACAATACGATTCCATCCATGAGAAGTCTATGAATGCGACATCTTTTCTCGTTGTCGATGACAATTCAGTGGCTCTTAAGGAGTTTACAGATACTCTCAAGTATCTGGGATACAAGGACGTTCATGCAACGAACACGGCAAGTGAGGCGTGGGCCATGTTCAGGGTAAAGGAATTTGCCTGTGTTGTCTCGGCCTGGGAAATGCCTGAGATGTCGGGGCTTGCCCTTTTAAAAGTCCTACGCAATGATGACAGATACGTTAACCTTCCCTTCTACCTTTCCGATTCTGCCTTTACCAAGGCCAAAGTCATTGAAGCCGGCAAAGCAGGTGTGAGCGGGCTCATTGTGAAACCTTACGACACAGATACGCTCAAGGATAAGATTGCGGGCATGGTCCAAGCGGCAGGTTTGGGCGCTCCCAGCGAGGAAGCTGTCTCCCTTGAAGAGGGGATGAAGTTGCTGGAAAGTGGAGATTACGAAGATGCCCTCAACGTATTTGAGAAGATGTTAAGTGAGGGCGAAAGCGCAGAAGTTTATTATAACATAGGGTACATCAAGACGGCCAAGGGACAATATCAGGAGGGCATTGAGGCATTCAGAAAGGCCACTCAGCTTGACCGCCTTTTTGCAAAGGCGTACGAGGCTATGGGGCGCGCTTATAAGGAGCTGGGACAGACCCAAAAGGCCGAGCAATCCTTACATAAGGCTGCCGAGATCTACATGAAGAGCGAGAAAGATGAAAATGCGGAGGATATCCTAAACGAAATCCTGGAACTTCAGCCTGATACGGTAAACGTCTATAACAGCCTGGGCGTTTTATATCGCAAAAGGGGGGATCCTGCCACTGCCCTTAAGCACTATGAGAAGGCCCTGAAAATCCATCCCCATGAGTCTCATATCCATTACAATATTGGCCGTGTCCACATTGATATGAACCACGCGGACAAGGCCCAATCCCACTTCAGACAGGCCCTGAAACTGAACCCGAACTTCAAAGAAGCCAAAGAAGCCTTGGATGCCATTGAACTCGGCGCGCTGTGACATCCAATTTAGTAAATCACGGACTTACGTTTTGCACCTTCAATCCACGCCACTATACGTCGTTTGACAAGTGGTGTTTTGCGAAGCCGCAAGGCCTGGTTTATCCGGACAAGTTCAGGGAAAAGCTCATCCGGATGCTGCTTGTCCAGTTCTCCCAGCGAGTGGACCCCAGCCTTTTCCAGCAGGCGGGCATTTAATGATCCCATATGCAGCAAGCTTGTAAGTTCCAGTCGCCGGCGTATGGCATCACGAAATGGTACCCTGATCAGTTCTGTCGCCGCCGCCCAGTTTTTCAAAACCTCTTTGGGGTAGCGCCATCCCTTTTCGGCAAGGATGCTTGCATCGGTTGGACTGATATCTTCAAGGATGTGACAGAGTGATTCCGAGCGACTGTCGATTGTGTGATATTCCATTTGAAAATAAGACCATTCACTCAAGAAAAGAGCAAAAGCAATCAAGACAAGATAGATCACCCTGTTGGCTGAAGTCGGTGACTTCTGCTTTTTGATTGCTTGTGGAATCCAGTGGCGGCCGCCACGCAGCAGATAGACTGCGTTTATCAGGATAAAACACTCCACGCAGAAGGGCGGAAAGCCCAGAAATCCCAAGTAGGGCATCTCGAACAATTTGCCTTCTGAAAAAAAAGGGACCGTGTAGACCCATTTTTCAAGGGACCAGAAATTACAGAGCTCCCAGTACCCACCGCAAAAAATCCCGGCAATCAACAGACGAACAAGAGTGGTCCATTCCCCGCTTTCAGCATCTTTAAGCAGAGAGTGTGCGCCCCATCTTGCACAGACAGGCTCGAGCAGGAAAATAAAAGCGCCCCAGACAAAAGGAAAAAAGTAGACAGGATAGACCAAGGGCAAGATCAGCATCACAAGTCCGATCAATATGCATCCCTTTCGTGCCCCTTTTTTGAGGACAAACCGGGTTCTTACGTGCGAGGGGAGCTTCAATCGATAAAGAAGGCGGTATACCAAAAACATGCCGGGCAGGACCGTTGCAAAATCAAGATAGGCCTCGACATGAGACCACAGTCCTTCGGGGGGGACACCTGCAAAGTACCAGTTTTGAAGACGAAGATTCCAAATTTCAAAGAAAAACCAAAAAATGGCAGACCAGAAAAGAAGTGCAACGAATTCGCGGGGTCTTCCGAGAATGAGCCCCTCGTTCCAGCGCCACGAGAGGAGACCGTCAAGAAAGACTATAAGGCCGTACCAGCAAAAAGGGTAGGTGTGGGCATAGAAAGGAAAAACATAATGAGCCGTGCCCCAAAAGGTCAGAACGACCATTGCCAGGCCTGAAATCATCATCAATTTGCTGATGACACGAGGGATCATTCCATCATTTACTCCAGAAACGGTAGTCCCTGCTTCTTCCTGTAGACAAGGGCCTGGCATGATGCAATTAGTGTTTGCTTTTCATCTGTTACCTTTATGTCATATGAGGCTGTGTGTGGGGTTAAGTTCAATTCCTTAGCCTCTGCCCGCAGTCTTGCCCCTGGCGCGGGTGAATTCATATAGGTGATATTCATATTAAGAGCCACTGCTATGGTGCCGTGAGAATTGGCGGCTGTCTCAAAGGCTTCGTCAATAAGGCCGAAGATGGCGCCGCCGTGGGCCATTCCAAAGATGTTTTTCAGATCCTCTGTAAAGGTCATTTCCACGACAGAATATCCATCGTTGAGTTCGATCAAATCAAGATTCAGCTTTCTGGCAAAAGGCTCCTCCTTCACCTTCCGAAAAATCGCTCGTCTGACGTTATCCTCCATAGGCTTTCTCCATCTGCAAACAGGCTAGATATTCCTGATTTCCCTTGGGGCCGAGAATAGGGGAGGGGATGACTCCCAGTTGAGATAGGTTCATGTCATTGAATGCCCTGGAAAGGTCTTCCATGACAGCTTCATGTAAGGACTTATCACGGACCACGCCGCCCTTTCCCACCAATCCTTTTCCCACCTCAAACTGGGGCTTGATTAAACAGATGATGTGGCCTGAACGCTTCACGAACTTCATGACAGCAGGAACCACGATCTTGAGCGAGATAAATGAGACGTCGATGCAGGCTAAGTCCACAGCCTCAGGTACTGCTCCTGCGTACAGATGCCGGATGTTTGTCCGTTCTAAGACCGTGACCCTGGGATCTGACCGCAGATTCCAGTGGAGTTGGCCGTAGCCCACATCCACAGCAATGACACGTCTTGCGCCATGCTGGAGGAGACAATCTGTAAATCCTCCTGTAGAAGCGCCTACATCCAAGCACTCTAACCCACTGACATCAAGAGAAAACTCACGCAAAGCCGCTTCCAGTTTAAGCCCGCCGCGACTGACATAGGGGATATCCTTGCCCGTGACACGAAGAGACACATCATCGGGGACCAGGTGCCCTGCCTTTACCAGCCTTTCACCGTTGACCCAAACCTTGCCCGCAAGGACAAGCGAAAGAGCGCGCTGGCGGCTTTGCGCAAGACCCCTTTTTACCAGGAGCACGTCCAAGCGTTGCCTGCCGGGTTTCATGTCCTACTGCACCGAAGTCCCACCTTAAGCTTGGAAAGTTGGAATAATGGAATGATTGTCAGTAAGTTGTTGACTTTTCCAGACGTTCAATTACGGCTTTTGCGATGCCAGGGCCGTCAATGCCGTACTTGGCACGCAGGATCTTTTGAGAACCGTGCTCCACGAACGTATCACCTATGCCAAGCCGCAAGATCTGATTTCCAGTAACGCCTTCATCCGACAGGCACTCAAGAACCGCGCTACCAAAGCCGCCCTGAAGGACATTTTCTTCAACAGTCACAATGAGCGGGATCTTCTTTGCCAGGGAAGTGATGAGTTTTCTGTCAAGGGGCTTCACGAAGCGGCTGTTTACCACAGTGACAGAGATGTTCTGAGATTCAAGCTGCTTCTCGGCTTCAAGGGCGGCCGTGACAGTGGCGCCGATGGCAAAGATCGCAACATCGTCTCCTCTCGTCAGGATCTCTGCCTTGCCTATGGGCAGGGTGTGGATCTCATGATCAATTGGCGCCCCAACACCACTGCCCCTCGGATACCTGAATGCTATGGGACCGGAGTGTTCCATGGCAGTCGCCAACATGTGTTGGAGTTCGTTCTCATCTTTAGGCGCCATCACAACCATGTTTGGCAAACTGCGCAAGTAGCTGAAATCAAATAGGCCCTGATGGGTTGGGCCGTCCTCGCCGACAATGCCGCCACGGTCCACGGCAAAGACCACCGGCAGGGCGTCCAGGCACACATCATGAACGATCTGGTCATAGGCTCGCTGCAAAAACGTGGAATAGATTGCAACCACCGGACAAAATCCTTCGGTAGTCATGCCTGCCGCAAAAGTAACCGCATGCTGTTCGGCAATGCCTACATCAAAAAAACGCTCCGGAAAGGCGTCGGAAAAGGCCTTGAGTCCCGTGCCCTCAGGCATAGCTGCCGTCACTGCGACGATTTTGTCGTTCTTGCGGGCAAGCTCGGTCAAGGTGTTGCCAAAGACTTCAGTGTAGCTAGGAGGTCTCTTCTTGGAGGAGATGTGATTACCCGTTTTAATTTCAAACGACCCAACGCCGTGAAAATAGGTGGGGTTGCGTTCTGCCGGGGCGTAGCCCTTCCCCTTCTTTGTAATCACATGAAAGAGGACCGGTTTCTGCATCTCCCTCACATTCTGCAGCGTGTCAATGAGGTGATCCAGCCTGTGGCCCTTTATCGGGCCAAAGTAATTGAAGTTGAATGCCTCAAAAAGCATCCCTGGCGTGATAAAGGCCTTGAATGATTCCTCACTTCGCTTGGCCAGGTTGTAGACATCATCTCCGAACTTGGGAAGGGACCTGAAAAACTCCTTCAGTTCTTCCCTGAGCGCCACAAAGTGCTTTGCAGAAAGTTTCCGGCTCAAGAAGGATGAGAAGACCCTCACATTCCGGGCAATGGACATCTCGTTATCGTTCAAGATAACAATAAGGTCCTTACGAAGCTCACCCGCCTGGCTCAACCCCTCATAGGCTAAGCCGCCGGTTATGGAGCCATCGCCAATGACAGCAATGACCTTGCCCTTGCCTTTGTTCAGGCACCTCCCGCATGCCATGCCAAGGCTTGCTGAAATGGACGTGCTGGCATGGCCCGTGGAAAAGGCATCATACGGGCTTTCGCTTCTGCGAGTAAAGCCGCTGAGGCCCCCGTGTTGCCGCAGTGTGTGAAACCTGTCTCTTCGACCAGTAAGAAGCTTGTGGGCATATGCCTGATGACCCACATCCCATACAATCTTATCCTTTGGCGGATCAAACACGTAGTGCAGGGCCACGGTCAGTTCCACAACCCCCAGGCTGGGAGCCAGGTGTCCCCCCGTGCTGGACACGGTTTGGATGATGACCTCTCGTATTTCTTTGGCTAATTGAGGCAATTGTGAACGTTTCAGTTGCTTGACGTCTTGTGGAGAGTCTATTTTATCTAGGAATTTCACTCTAACCTCATTTCCTTCTCTCAATTACATAGCGTGCAAGAGCGGCAAGTGGTTCCCCTTTCATGTCAAACATTCTGAGTGCCGCCAAGGCGCTTTCTACGAGTTCGCCGGCACGGGCTTTTGCCCCCTCCAGGCCCATGA
>JADFWI010000280.1 GCA_015222985.1 Pseudomonadota bacterium
GGCGTAAATCTGGATGACGGGGTGGCGCTCTCAACGGATGAAGAGTTTCGCTTGCTCTATGTGCCTTGTAATCCCGATGAAACTGCTTGCTTACAGGGATGGTTTGCTGGTGATACGCAGGAGTCTCTTCTGTTGGGGGGGCAGATCGGTTCCGGGAAGACGACTCTGCTCAAGGAGGTTTCACGTTCTTTCAAGATTATTAACGTGCGCTTCGACACCGATCCCATTGAGGCATTGGAAGGCGGCTACTGCATGCTTTTGTTTGGCCGTATACTTCAGGTTTGCTTGAAGGCTGGGGCGGAGGTAGATGGCAGCGGAATCGCTTTGTCTGATTTTCCTTCCATTGATGTGGATTCATGGCACGCCTTTGCCTACAAAACAACATCCCGGCCTTCGAGCTTGCAGGAGGCAGGACTATTGCGGGATGCCTGTGCGGTTATGAGCGAAGACGCCGGGCTGGTGCGCAAAGCCTGTGGTGAACTGCTTGATCGCCTGCGAGACATCACGTCACGAGAGCCCACTATCATTGCCGAAGGTATCGATAAATTTAATCCCGGCACACCTGAATACTTTTCGCTCAAGGATACCCTGACTTTTCTGGCCAAAAGGAAAACGCTTTTCGAGGTCAACGCTGTACATCTCTTTCAAGAGCAGGATTTTCGACTGGGCATCCGGAGATCCTTCATCGGAGGCATTGGCAATGACATGCTCGTCCAGATGTTGCAAAAAAGACTTGGCTCCTATGCCCCGATTTATCAGAATGCGTTTTCTTTGATCGTCGATTATTCCGGCGGCAATGCCCGTCAGGCCCTGAGGCTTCTCAATGCCTACTACTTTCGACGCTCTCAACGCCAAAATGACCACACAGCGGCAATTGCCCTGGCCTGCCATCAGGTCGGCAGGGACCTTCTGAACATACCTTACGGCCGTTTTCCCACGGACATCTTTGCCGTTGTAAAACGTGACGGCTATATGGAGGGCGCTCTGTTTACAGATCGCGAGAGCGCTCCGGGCGCTAATGACGCGGTTTATCATAACTGGCTGTTCGTGCAGGGCGAACCGGACCCTGCCACACCGACAAAGTGGCCTGCCATCATTAATCCGTTGATTGATGAGGCGATCGAGTGGGAGGCAGACGCTCCACGGACACCAGAGGAAGAAGCCGTCCGAAAATGGGCGCGTGATCACGGTATAAGCCCCCTTGGCCTGAATCTTCCTGTTGATGATAATGGAGAGCCAGCCTGGGACAAATTCTGGGAGGAGATTGAATCGTCCTCGGAAGAGGAGACCTTGAATATTCTCGGGGTGTTGGAAGAGATAGGAGCGGGGCTCTTCGGTATTGAACGGCAGGACCGCATTATCATCACCTACCAGAAACGTAAAAACCTGGAGGCGGTCAGAGATTTCCTTGTGGGCGAGGCCAACACTTACTCCAATTTCCCTTGCGAGGAAATTACCCTGGAAGGCGGCAAGGGTCGGGAGCCGGTCATCGAATTGCTGGTGCGGCTTACTGACCGTGACCCTAATCGCATTTACTCCGTGGAACTTACGGGAAAATGGACCGATATCCAGCTTCGTGACCTCGAACACCGGCGCGACATTCTCGACAATCTACAAATGCTCTGGTGGATACAGCAGGACGATCTGAAACGGTATCTGCGTTTCTGGCCCCAGTTACGCCAGTTCTTCCGATTTTACAGGCTCGAAGATGAGCTGTGGCGCGGTATTACGATGGAAGAAATTCAGGCGGATATTGATTTCATTAACGACATGTCCGATGAATCCGAACCGGAAGGCGTCCGCAGGCTATCAGCCGTTCTTACTTACCTCAAGGAGTCTGGAGGTAAGTCATGAACGACAATAAACGCCGAGCCATCGTATGGGACACGATCGAACGTCTTGCCTTCCGTCCGAATCCACCAGCAAGCTGGTTAGGTGTATATGCAAAGACCTTGCATCGTTTCTGGGGCGTGGAACCGACGCGGGTTCATTTCGCCCGGAATGACAAATTCAGCGTCACCTTTCTTAACTTGGGATGTTGCTATTCGATTGATTTGGTGGACAAGTACTCAGCCTCATTTGTACATGATTCCTCCGACTGTCTGCATTGGCAAACTCATGTAGATCCAGGATTTCACAGCAAAGCTTCATTGCAGACCACTGTTGGCAAGTATCCCAGTCAGCAAATGGATAATAAACTTCGTCGCGATGTAGATGCTGTCCTTGACGGCATGTTATTCCACCCGCGTTGTCACGCGCACATTGAAGATCTTGGGATCCGGCATGTGCAACTTGATCAAGATAGAGGTGGGTTGTCATCACACGAAGTCCGCATTGGCGGAGGTATTGAGAATCCGTATGTCTTCCTTTTTCATCTTCGTTATCAGTTCTGTCTTGTGTCCGATCAGGTCAGGCAGACTGAGAGGCTGCGCTTGATTGATCTTTTTGAGGATGCAATAAAGGACAAAGATGAAACCGTGAATGCCAGTAAGCTCTTCAATTTTTAGGGCAGGAACAACTGACATGGCGAGAAGAAACCACGAAACCAACGGCATTGTTCCATCGTCCACCCGCCCGTTCGGTTCTGTCGACGGAAGAAAGATGCCATCTGCTCAAGAGCGTTATCGAGCCGATGCTGCAGCGGGAACTCCATCATCGCGGAATTGCATCGGAGACAGGGGGATACTCCGTGGAACTGGTCGGCTGGGTGGAAGTGTCATAGTGTGTTGTCGGTACGAACATTCACAATACGTAATGATTACGAATACAAAAACATGGATAGAAAGTAATCAATGAGCTTTCGCTTCCTTTATACAGGTGACTGGCAATTGGGAATGACCCGGCACTTTTTTTCAGAAGGGGTCCATGAGAGATTTGCCCAATCCCGATTTGATGCCACCCGTGAACTTGGGCGCATAGCCGAAGAAGAAAATTGCCAGTTTATGGTGGTCTGCGGGGATATATTTGAGTCAAACCTGGTTGACCGAATGACCGTCTCGCGTGCTTTTGAGGCATTGAAGGATTTGCCGCTTTCCGTATACCTGCTCCCCGGCAACCGCGCCCAACTTCGTGCCGAGATCGATGCCTATGTGGCCCACCTTTACGGCCTTTCGCGGGATGACTTAGTTTACATCCTTGACACCTTCCCGGTACTTAAGAAAAATGAGAAAAAGGCCTTCGGCGAGTTCATATCCAAGCGCAAATGCATGGAAGAGTATGATAGGATAGGGAAAATTATTGTGGAGCATGAACAGAGTGGAAAGGAACGGGCTGAATATGGAAAGGCGATACTGAAAGAGCTTTCTAAGCGCCTGAGTCATGAATTTGGCAAGGGGTTTGATATTACCAACCTGCGTAAGATGCGGCAATTTTACCTCCTTTTCTCAAAA